>CATXYA010000172.1 GCA_958403605.1 uncultured Oscillospiraceae bacterium | reverse complement strand
CGGTGGGGGAAGGTGGCGCAAAGCGCCGGATGAGGGGGCGCCTGCGGACCTTTCCGTTCCGATACACAAAAAGGGCGCATTTTGTAACGCGCCCTTTTTGCGCTATTTTGTTTCGCAGGCCATCAAGGTATCTCCCTTTTGCAATTCCCCGCTTTGGGCCAAATACTCCGCCACACCGCAGCAGGCGCTGCGCACCAGCGTCACCAGCTTTTCCGGCGGCACCGTGGTGCCTGCCTCCAGCCAGTCCACCAAAGCGTTGCGGATGGCGTTGGTGAACAAGCGGACATAGAACGGGCGGTCCCCGCCGTCGGGCAGCACGGACAGCAAGCGCTGGGCAATAAAGGGGCCCGCCGTCTCGCCAAAATATTCGTAAAAGGAGTTCTGCCCTTTTTCAGCCAGCGCGCCGCGGTAAAAGGTGCGGTTTTCATAAAAGTAGCTGAACGCCTCGCCCAGCAGCTCCCAAGGGCCTTTCCCCTGCGACTGCCGCTCAAACGCCACGCGAAAGCCGGTGTCATAGATCCAGCTGACCAGCTCATATTTATCCTGGAAATGGTAGTAAAAGCTTTTGCGGTGCATGCCGCAGCCCGCGCAGATATCCGCGATGCTGATCTTCGACAGGGGCTGCTGCTCCATCAAACGGCACAGGGAGTCCGCCAAAGCCTGTTTGGTGCGGTTCGCTTCCATGGTCTTCGTTCTCCTTTATCCGCTGGGCTCAGCCCAGGGCCACGTCCAGGATCATCATCACGAGAAACCCGCCCATCACACCCAGGGTGCCGATATTGGAATGCTCGCCCAAATGCGCCTCGGGGATCAGCTCTTCCACCACCACGTACATCATGGCGCCCGCCGCAAAGCTGAGCAGCCAGGGCATGAGCGGCTCGATGCCGCCCGCCGCCAATACCACCAAAATACCGAAGATCGGCTCCACGATGCCGGAAAGGCTGCCGTAAAGGAAGCTGCGCCCGGTGGAGAGGCCCTCCTGCCGCAGCGGCAGGCTGATGGCCGCGCCCTCGGGGAAATTCTGGATGCCGATGCCGATGGCCAGCGCCAGCGCCGCGGTAAAGCCCGCGCCGTCGTGCTGCGCCGCCAGGGCAAAGGCCAGGCCCACCGCCATGCCCTCGGGGATGTTGTGCAGGGTGACGGCCAGCACCAGCATGGTGGTGCGCTTCCAGGAGGACGCCGGGCCCTCCGGCTCGGCGGCGCCGGGGTGCAGGTGCGGCAAGGCCTGGTCCAGCCCCAGCAGGAACAGGATGCCCAGCACAAAGCCGCCCGCCGCCGGCAGCCAGCCGGGCGTGCCCGCGGCCTCCGCCTGCTCAATGGCCGGGATGAGCAGGCTCCACACGGAGGCCGCCACCATCACACCCGCCGCAAAGCCCAGGAAAATGCGCTGGATGTTGGCGCTGACAGACTTGCGGAAGAAGAACACCATCGCCGCGCCCAAGGTCGTCATCAAAAAGGTAAAGCCGGTGCCTCCGGCCGCCCATAAAATAGGATGCATCTAAAAAACCTCTTTTCTGTTTCTACTCCGCGCGGCAGGCGCCGACGCCCTTCGCGCAGAATCTACTTATTTAGTATACCTTGAACTTTTTTCCCTGTCAACGCGTTTCCCTTTTTGCCGCGCTGTGCTATACTGGACGGGAACCATCCGAAAGGAGCTTTCCATGGAAAAACATGCCCTGCTGAAGAACGTCTTCGGCTACGATTCCTTCCGCCCCGGCCAGGAGGACATCATCGACCAATTGGTGGCGGGCGGCGACGTGCTGGCCGTCATGCCCACCGGCGCGGGCAAATCGCTGTGCTACCAGGTGCCCGCGCTGCTGCGGGAGGGCGTCGCCATCGTCATTTCGCCGCTGATCTCGCTGATGAACGACCAGGTGCAGGCGCTGTGCCAGGCGGGCGTGCGCGCGGCTTACCTCAACAGCTCGCTCTCCGAGGCCCAGTGCCGCCGGGCCTTGGCCAACGCGGCGGCGGGCGTTTACAAGATCATCTACGTGGCGCCCGAGCGTTTGATGACGCCGAGCTTTCTCAATTTCGCGCTGTCGGCGCCCTTGTCGCTCATCTGTGTGGACGAGGCGCACTGTGTCTCCCAGTGGGGGCAGGACTTCCGCCCCAGCTACACGCGCATTGCGGAATTTGTCTCCCTGCTGCCCCAGCGGCCGCCGCTGGGGGCGTTCACCGCCACCGCCACGGCCCGCGTGCGCGACGATATCCGCGGCCTGCTGCAGCTGCGCCAGCCCTTGGAGCTGACCACCGGCTTCGACCGGCCCAACCTTTATTTCGAGGTACAGCGCATCGCCGTCAAGGAAAAGCCCGTGGCCCTGCGCCATTATCTGGATACCCATCCCGACGCCTTCGGCATCGTCTACTGCTCCACCCGCAAAAGCGTGGATGAGGTGTACGCGAGCCTGTGCGCCCAGGGGTTTGCCGCCGCGCGCTACCACGCGGGCCTCTCGGCGGAGGAGCGCAGCCGCAGCCAGGAGGATTTCCTCTATGACCGCGTGCACGTGATGGTGGCCACCAATGCCTTCGGCATGGGCATCGACAAATCCAACGTCAATTTCGTCATCCACTACAACATGCCGCTGGACATCGAGAGCTATTACCAGGAGGCCGGGCGCGCGGGGCGCGACGGCCAGCCCGCCGACTGCATTTTGCTGTACGCGCCCGGCGACGTGCGCCTGGGCGAATTTTTGCTCACCCACGGCGACGGCGCCGCCGATGAAGCGCAGCTGGCCCTCCAGCGGGACCGCCTGCGTCAAATGACGTTTTACTGCCACTCGAAATACTGCCTGCGGGGCGAGCTGCTGCGCTATTTCGGCGAACATCCGCCCCGGGAGTGCGGCAACTGCTCTATCTGCCAGCCGGGGCTGCAAAAGGCCGGGGTGGCCGCCGTGCTGGCGAAAGCCGCGCGCAAACAAGCCGCCGCCAGCGAGGCGGAGCTGGACCGCGCGCTGCTGGACAAATTGAAGGCCCTGCGTCTGGAGCTTGCCAAGCGCGCCGGGGTGCCCGCCTTTGTGGTGTTTTCCGACGCCACGCTGCGCGACATGTGCGCCAAGGCCCCGCAGGACGAGCAAGCGTTTTTGGCGGTGTCCGGCGTGGGCCAGGTGAAATTCGAGCGCTACGGCGCCGAGTTTTTGGCGCTGCTGCGCAGCGAGCACGGCAAGGAGGATTGAACATGGAACAGCGGGGCGTTTGCTTTCCCTTTTGGCAGCATTTGACCGCGGACGAACAGGCGCGGGTGAAGCCGCTGCTGCGCGTCCAGCACTTCGCCGCCGGGCAGACGGTGCGCGGGCCGGCATCACCCTGCCTGGGCATCCTCTTTGTGCGCACGGGCGCGCTGCGCATGTCGCTGCTCTCCGCGGACGGCCGTCTGGCCACCATCGCCCGCACGGGCGCGGAGGAGGTGTGCGTGCTGACGGCCTCGTGTGTGCTCTCCGCCATTACCTTTGAGGTGGAGATCGACGCCGTGCAGGACACGGAGGTGCTGACAATGCCCAGCACGGCCCTGGGGCCGCTGCTGAAAAACAACCCTGCCGTGGAAGCCTATGTTTACCGCACCGCCACCGAGCTGTTCTCCGATGTCATCGGCGCGGTGGAGCGGCTGCTGTTTTTGAGCTTAGAACAGCGCATCGCCGCCTTTTTGCTGGACGAGGCTGCCCGCCAAGGCACGGACACGCTGCATCTGACGCAGGAGCATCTAGCCCAGCAGATCGGCAGCGCGCGCGAGGCGGTGACCCGCACGCTGAAGCAGCTGTCCGCGCGGGGCTGGGTGGAGGTGTTCCGCGGCGGCGTGCGCCTTGTTGACCGCGCGGCGCTGTACGCCCTTTGCTGATCTGCCGAAAGGAGGCAGGGTCTTTTGGACACTTTTGAGCTGAACGGCAGCCGGGTATGGACGCAGCCCTTTGGCGCCGGAGACGGCCCCCGGCCCCTGGTGTTTCTGTTCGCCGGGGAACCGGACGAGCTGCTGGCGCCGCTGGCGGCCTTTTTGGCTCCGGCGCTGCGGGACGGGCGCTGTCCGCCCTTCTTGCTGGCCGGGTTCGGCCCCGTAGATTGGGACCGGGATTACACGCCCTGGCCCGCCGTGGACCCCACGGGACGCGTCTTTGCCGGTGGAGCGGCCCGCTGGCAGCCGTTTTTGACCGGGGTGCTGCTGCCGGCGCTCTTTGCCCGCTTCCCGCTGGATGGCCGGGTGTTCGCCGTGGGCTATTCTCTGGGCGGGCTGGCGGCGCTGTACCACCACTGCGGGATCGGGTTTTCCGGCTGCGGATGCTGCTCCGGTTCGCTGTGGTACCCCGGCTGGCTCGATTATCTGCGGGGCTGCGCTCCCACGGGACCCGTCTATTTGAGCGTGGGCGGCAAGGAGAAAAACACCCGCCACCCCTGGATGCGCCGGGTGGAAGAGGCCACCGCGGCCTCCCACGCGCTGCTGGCACGCACGGCTGCCACCCAGTTTTTCCGCGAGCCCGGCGGCCACAGCCACCAGGTGCCCCAGCGCCTGGGCCGCGCCATCCTTTGGCTGCTGGCGCAGCCGTCCGCTGCCGTTTTTCCGCATCCGATCACCGATAGGAGGCCCGAAACATGAACACACGTCTGCGCAATATGACGTCCCTGTATCTCACCCAAAACGGGAAGTGGCTGCTGCTCTACCGGGTCGGTTCCCGGGTGGTGGCGCCCTCCTGGTGCGGCATCGGCGGCCATTTTGAAGCGCCGGAGCTGAACGACCCCCGCGCGTGCATGCTGCGGGAGATCGGCGAAGAGGTGGGCTTAGCCGAAAAGGACCTCGAAGATTGCCGCCTGCGGTATGTGACCCTGCGGCTGAAAAACGGGGAGGTCCGGCAAAACTATTATTTCTTTGCCCGGCTCAAGGACACCGCCGCCCTGCCCATCCAGTGCAGCGAGGGCACGCTGGAATGGGTGCCCGAGGCGGAAGTATTGGACCGGGAGATGCCTTTTACCGCCAAAACGGTGCTGGCGCATTACCTGAACGGGGGCCGGGAGACCGGCTTTCTTTACGGCAGCGTCACCGAGGAGCAGGGAACCCGATTTACCGCATTGCGGGAGTTTTAAGGGAGGGCAGGCCCGCGGGCGCCCCCTCATCCGTCCGGCGCGTTGCGCCGTCCA
>CATXYA010000171.1 GCA_958403605.1 uncultured Oscillospiraceae bacterium | reverse complement strand
GATCCGCAAGGGATCCGCCACGGGACAGCTGCTGGTGGCCCTGGTGACGGCCTCGCCCGTCTTCCCCGGCAGTCGCAATTTTGTGCGGGAGCTGTGCCGCCTCCATCCTGAGATCACCACCGTGGTGCAGAATATCAACGGCAAACGCACCAGCATGGTGCTGGGCGAGCAGGAAAAGGTGCTGTACGGTAAAGGGTATATCGAAGACCGCTTGTGCGGCCTCACCTTCCGCATTTCCGCCCGCTCGTTTTTTCAGGTGAATCCGCTGCAAACGAAAAAACTGTACGAGACCGCCATCGCCTTTGCCGCTTTGACGGGTCAGGAAACGGTGCTGGACGCCTACTGCGGCACGGGCACCATCGCTCTGCTGGCCTCGCTGCATGCGGGCAAGGTGCTGGGCGTGGAACAGAGCAAGGACGCGGTGCGCGACGCCGTGGCCAACGCGCGGGAAAACCAGTGCGGCAATGTGCATTTCGTGTGCGCGGACGCGGGGCAGGACTTGGCGCGCCGCACCGCCTCCGGCCTGGTGCCGGATGTGGTGTTCACCGATCCGCCTCGGGCGGGCTGCAGCGAGACCTTCCTGGGCGCCTTGCTGGACGCCGCCCCGTCCCGCATCGTCTATATCTCCTGCAACCCCGAGACGCTGGCACGCGACCTCGCCCGTCTCACCGCCGCCTACCGCGTCCAAGCCATCCAGCCAGTGGACCTGTTTCCCCACACAGAGCATGTGGAGACGGTTGTACTTCTTTCCCACAAAAAGCCAGACAGTCATATCAACATAAAAGTCGAGTTTGGTGAGGGGAATGGCAAAGTTCCGTCAAAAGCAATCACTGAAAGAGCAGAAGCCTATAAGCCGAACGAGCGAGTTACCCATAAGAGGAAGTGGAAGCGATAAAGGACGCCCTGAAGTTTTTTGAAGTAATAAAATAAAGATGAGAGGTGGTTGGAAATGAAAAAGTCTTTAGAAGTGCCTGCCTATAACGATATGATGTGTGAATTGTTTCAGGCCATGAAAGAATTGGGGGGCTCTGGTACGATTAGAGAAATCGATGATAAAACAATCGAAATATTAGGCTTGACATCAGCGGTACAAGAAATTATGCATGCGAATAGTAGTAAGACAGAAGTGGAATACAGATTAGCATGGACACGAACATACATGAAGAAAGTTGGAATTTTGGAAAATTCTTCTCGCGGGGTATGGTCATTAACAACAACCGGAAGGGAATTAGAAAAAATTAATCCACAAGATATTGTGCAAAAAGTTCGTGAAATGACATTTTTAAAAAGCAAAAGTGTTAATAGTATAAATCTTGAAGATGACAACTTGGAAAATGATGGTGTAGATACACCAGATGAAATACAATCTTGGCGTGAAAAGCTTAAAAATGTTTTACTAAATTTACAACCAGATGCTTTTGAACGATTGACACAAAGGTTATTAAGAGAAGCTGGATTTACACAGGTAAAAGTAACTGGAAAAACAGGTGATGGTGGGATAGATGGTATGGGAATCGTCAAACTGAATGGCATAATTAGTTTTCACATGTTGTTCCAGTGCAAGCGATATTCGGGGAGTGTATCTGCGGGAGAAATTCGGGATTTTAGAGGTGCTATGCAAGGAAGAGCGGATAAAGGACTATTTATTACGACTGGTAAATTTTCCGCACCGGCAGTGGAAGAAGCAAATAGACCGGGAGCAGCACCTATTGATTTGGTTGATGGAGATGAGTTGGTAGAAAAATTAAGAGAATTACAATTAGGCGTTATACCTGTTAACGATTATGCAATTGACGAGGCATGGTTTTTATCAATTTAATTGCAGGTTACAGGGGAAAAGGGGTCATTATTTTGTGGGGATATGATATGAATTTTTACTTATGTCGAGACAGTGGTCTCCATGAATAAAAAATAGAAACTGGAATGAGAAAAAAATGTACGAAGATTATACGCATCAAGCAGTACCCTCTAAAGAATATCGAGAGCTTCTAGGAACAGCTTTATACGTTTTTAATTCCAACAATTCGTTTGTCATTGAAAACATTTTAAAAGCTGCCGTTACTCCTGAGGAAAAATCCAGATATGACTGGTATAAACTCATTGATCTCACTTCTGGAAAATTAGATTTAAGTCCAATCAGAAAAATAGAAAATGGGGAGGAAATCGCCAATCTATTTATTGATCTTAGACGCAAAAGAGACCGAATTGTTCATAGCTTTTCTATAACAGATACTGATGGAGAGCAGCGGCTGAATACGAAGGATCGAGAGAACGTACAATATGTCATTACTGAAAAATATTTGAAAGAGTTTATTGCCTTAAATGACAAATTGTCAGACTTGTTGCACGATTTTCGAACCACTCTCATGGAAAACAAATGAAAGGTGTGTTTTAAGTGAGTATCACCGTCAACCTCTACTACACCGGCCAAAACGGTAGCGCGCGGGCGTTTGCGGAGGAGATGACCGCCAGCGGCATTGTGGACGACGTGCGCCGGGAAGCGGGCAACGAAAAGTACGAGTACTTCTTCCCCATGGACGACCCCGAGACGGTACTGCTGATCGACCGCTGGCGCGACCAGGCTGCCATCGACCTGTACTACAAATCGGAGATGATGGGCAAGATCGCGGCGCTGCGGCAGAAATACAAGCTGCGCATGCGTATGGAGCGGTATCTCGCCGAAGATGCCGCAGAAAAATAAAAGGAGGCCCCCATGAAGCAAGTAAGGATCACCGTTTTGAAGACCACCTTCGATGAAGAGCTGGCACGGGAATACGGCGCCGCGGGCCTGGGCCCCTGCCCGATGCTGCAAGCGGGCCAGGTGTTTTATGCGGATTACGCAAAGCCCGAGGGCCTTTGCGACGAGGCCTGGAAGGCCATCTATCAATATGCGTTTGCGCTGGCGCACGGCGCGGGCGACGGCTTATTTTATTACGGCGATTGGATCCGCACGCCGGGCGTTGCCATTTGCAGCTGCAACGACGGCCTGCGGCCCGTGATCTTCAAGCTGGAGGCCACGGAGGAAGAAGCGGCGCTCAATTACACGCCGGTGCGTTGAACCATGGTGAGAAAGGCGGAGGCAAGATGCTGGCATATACTTATGTGAAACAGGGTGAATTCGCGCTGCGGGAAAAGCCGCGGCCTGTCCTGCTGGACCCCAAGGACGCCATTGTGCGGGTGACGCTGGCCAGTATCTGCACCAGCGATCTGCACATCAAGCACGGCAGCGTGCCCCGGGCCGTGCCCGGCATCACGGTGGGGCATGAGCTGGTGGGCATTGTGGAAGAAGCCGGCGCCGCGGTGCGCACCGTGAAGCCCGGCGACCGGGTGACCGTCAATGTGGAGACGTTTTGCGGGGAATGCTTTTTCTGCCGCCATGGTTACGTCAATAACTGTGAAACACCGGACGGCGGCTGGGCCTTGGGCTGCCGCATCGACGGCGGCCAGGCCGAATTTGTGCGGGTCCCCTATGCCGACCAGGGGCTGGACCGCATCCCCGATACCGTCACGGACGAACAGGCCCTCTTTGTGGGCGATATCCTGGCCACCGGCTACTGGGCGGCACGCATTTCCGAGATCCAGCCCACGGACACGGTGCTGATTTTGGGCGCGGGGCCCACGGGCCTGTGCACCCTCGCCTGCGCCCAGCTGCACCATCCGCGCCAGATCATCGTCTGCGAGGTGGACCCGCTGCGCCTGCGCTTTGTGCGCGAACACTTCCCCGGCGTTTTGGCCATCGATCCCACAACGACGGACCCCGTCTCCTTCGTGCGGGCACACAGCGCCCACGGCGGCGCCGACGTGGTGCTGGAGGTCGCGGGCAGCAGCGAGACCTTCCGGCTGGCCTGGCAGTGCGCCCGGCCCAACGCCGTGGTGACGGTGGTGGCGCTGTATGACGGCCCGCAGACGCTGCCCCTGCCGGAGATGTACGGCAAAAACCTGACCTTCAAGACCGGCGGTGTGGACGGCTGCGACTGTGCGGCCATCCTGCGCCATCTGGAGGCCGGGGAGCTGGACACCACCGCGCTCATCACCCACACCTATCCCCTGCGGGAGATCGACGCCGCTTACGACCTTTTTGAACAGCGCCGGGACGGCGTCATCAAGGTCGCCATCCGTCCCTGATTGGCCTTTGGGAGGTTTTTATGAAGCTTTTGTTCAAACAGCGCCTGTTTTCCTGGCTGGACAGCTATGACATCTATGATGAAAACGGCGAGACGGTGTTCACGGTGGAGGGGCGGCTGTCCTTCGGCCACTGCCTTGAAATTTTAGACCCTTCCGGCGCGCACATCGGCACGGTGAAAGAGGAGGTTTTCACCCTCCTGCCCCGCTTCCGCATGTACGCCGGGGAGACGTTTGTTGGCGAGATCCAGAAGGAGTTCACCTTCTTCAAGCCCTCCTTCCGGCTGGAATGCCAGGGCTGGCAGGTGCAGGGCGATTTTTGGGAATGGGAATATGAGATCATCGACAGCGCGGGCGGCCTTGTGGCGCACCTGTCGAAAGAGGTGTTCCGCCTCACGGATACCTACATTTTGGACATCCCCGACCCGCAGAACGCGCTGATGGTGCTGATGGTGGCGCTTGCCATCGACGCGGCCAAGTGCTCGCAAAACGATTGAGCGGCGCAGACTTCCCTTTCCGAGCAAACCGGATCGTTTTCCAGGAAAAGCCCTTGGCCCCAAAGGACGCTCACGCTTGTTTCACCATCGAAATAGCGAAATCCTGTTGTTTCTTGACAAAAGTTGTTATTTGTTGGGAAAAGCCGGAATTCGGTTGTGAAAAGATTGACACTTAACGTTCTTATGTTATAATTGTTCTAAAGAAAATAATGTTTCAGTAAAACTGCCGAAAGGCAGCGACACAAAGCTATAGGGTCTAAAGCCGTAAGGCGATGACAGCCAGCTGCTGCCTGGTACCTCCCTTGTGTGGAGGCCTTAGGTATCCCTTTTCGGGATGATCCTGCTTTTCAGGACCCATCAGCAGTCTGTGCCCGCACAGACTGCTTTTTTATTACGGGAGTAATAAAAAATAGCCGCAGGCTATTTTTTCGGCCATGTGGGCCATCCCTGGCCCACGGCCATGAAGATCGATTATTTTTTATTGCGGAGCAATAAAAAATAGC
>CATXYA010000170.1 GCA_958403605.1 uncultured Oscillospiraceae bacterium | reverse complement strand
GTTCCACTACATGTAAGGGCTATAAATTTTGTATTTTTTGGCGCATGGATTGATTCCAGAAAATACCCCTCAATATCCTTCATTACTGTGCTGAACTCCGGAGTTCTAAAATACGGTTGCTGTGTTCCTTCAATCTTTAAAGTTTCCGGATACATCTCTACCGGACCGACAGTAAATAATTTCATTATGCAATCTCCTGCTGTGTTACTTTAATAATTTTTCCGCACATATCTCTGTGGCATGACCACCAATTTGAATATGGTGATCTCTGAATTTTTTCACCTTTAAACATTCCTGTTCGTAATCGCTTTTTTGGATATAATCTAAAACCTGCTGTTCATTGTGGCATATTCCTGATGGAATTTCTTTTTCTAAATCAAAATAAAATCCTCCTCTGATTTTACAATATTCCTCATAGTCATACCCAAAGCAAACAATTGGTCTACACAAAATGCTGTAATCCATAATGATACTGGAATAGTCTGAAATCAAATAATCTGCTACGATTAGCAAATCATTCACGATTGGGTAGTCCGACCCATTTCGCACAAAATCATTAAATTTGATGCCCAGCATTTTTCTAGTATTTACATGTGCACGAATAAGCAGCACATATTCTAAGCTAAGTTGTTCTTCCCATTTTTTGAAATCAATTGGCGGAGTCAAGCTACAACTTTTTCCTCCGTCTATGCTCTCTCTCCATGTGGGCGCGTACAAAACCACTTTTTTCCCATCGGGAATATTAAATTGCTTTCGCAGTAGTCTTTTCTTTTCTTCTGTCGCATGATAGAGTTCATCGTTTCGAGGAAGCCCAGATAACAAAATACTTTCCGGCCTTACACAAAAGTCCCGACGAATAATCTCACGTTCATACTCACCAGAGATACAGAACAAGTCAACATGGTCCCAGTTGAAATCGTTTCTTCCCTCAACGCCGTTGCCCATTCGGTTAATTGCCGGGCCATGCCACGTATTTAAATAAGTAGTCTTTTTCTTTTTATATTTCAATCCGCGTTCAATATTTACACTTGTGACCCAATACCTTGCTCTTAAAGTCATTATAAAATAAGCCCATGTATCAATTTTAACTTTTTCACAGTCGAGAAAAGAAAAATCCTCTGGCTTTTCAAATGCCCAAACATACCGATATTTGCGCTTTTCATCGTGTTTGCGCAGATATTCATAAATCATTTTCGGCGAATCATTATACTGCTTACCACTAAATGAGGTAAAAAGGATCAACCTTTCGTCTGTTTTGACAAACAAGCCGCATAACTTAAAAAAAGTGCTTCCCAATGCAACAAAAATCCTCATAATCCATGGATTGTGTTTTAAAATGTACTCCAGTTTTCGCTTCATTTAATCTTTCCCTTTAGACTATTCGATTGGTCGGATATAACCAATTTATATTTTGTTGTCCATCCCTGTCATCGCTGTAGTTTTTCCCTCGGCGACGCCCTCCGTGCTCTCCGGCATGAACAGCACCTTCACCGTTGCCAGCAGCAGCTTGATGTCCTGCACGATGGACTGGTTGGCGATGTAGATCAGGTCCATCTGCAGCTTGTCGTAGGGGCTGGTGTTGTATTTGCCGTAGACCTGGGCGTAGCCCGTCAGGCCCGCCTTCACCTGCAGGCGCAGGCTGAATTCCGGCATTTCTTCCCCGTACTGCGCCGCGATCTCCGGGCGCTCCGGGCGGGGGCCCACCAGGGACATATCGCCCTTGAGGATATTCAAAAGCTGCGGCAGCTCGTCGAAGCGAATGGCCCGGAGCACCTTGCCCACCGGCGTGATGCGGTCGTCGTTTTCACTGGCCAGGCGCGCCACGCCGTCCTTTTCCGCGTCCACGCGCATGCTGCGGAACTTGAGGATATCGAACCGCCGCCCGTCCTTCGTCAGCCGGCACTGCTTGTACAGCACCGGGCCGCCGTCATACAGCTTGACGAGCAGCGCCGTGACGAGCAGAAACGGGCTGAGCACGATCAGCGCCACGCCCGACACCAGCACATCCAACCCCCGTTTGAACGCCTGATACCACAGCGAGGTCTGGTTGCGCTCGCAGTACAGCACCGGCAGGTTCATCAGATGGATGCGCCGCGCGCTGCTGAGCAGCAAATCGCCGATCTTGGGGCGGATATAGGTTTGGATGCCGTGCTCCACGCAGTATTTGAGGATGCTGTTGCGGTCCGTGGAGGCCAGGCCGCACAGGAATACCGCCTCCGCGTCCGCCAGCCGGTCCAGCACCGGCCCCAGGCCCATGGAGATGCTGACGGCGTCCGCCACGTCGAACTTCCAGGGCATTTTGTGGATGCCCTCGATGGAGCGGTAGGCCTCTTCGTAATCGTAGATGACGTAAGTACGTTTGGGCGGGAACAGCTTGTTGTTGAGCCGGTTCGCCAGCTGGGCCCACAGGGCGCTCACCAGCAGGCCCACACCCATGGCCCCCAGCAGCGGCAGCGGGTTGGCCGCCCCATAGGTGAGCAGGCAGATGACGCAGTACATCGCCGCCCCGGTGAACAGCTGTGCGATGCTCTGAGAGTAGACGACCTCCGAGATGCGGCTGATGCCGATCTGGAAGCCGCCGTACAGCTTGGCGAACAGCACATACAACACCAGATACAGCCCGCACACCAGCCAGTTGCCGTTAAAATAGAAGGGCGCGTGGATACGCGGCGCGTAATACCCGAACCACGCGGCCGCGAACAGCGCCGAAAGCGCCAGCGCCAGCAGGAACTTGACACTGTGCAGCACCGCGTTGCGCTGTTTCAGCTCCTTCTCTGTAAACCGTTTCCCCATTCCAAGACCTTCCTCAACTTCCGCAATTCTCACAGTCCCAGCGCCGACAGCTTTTGCCGCTGCTCCGGCGTCAGGGGCTTTTCTTTGCCCGCCTGGGCGCGTTTTTGACGGTAGAGCCATTTGCCCAGGGCCAGGCCGTCCGGCGTTTTATACGTGACCGGCACATCCAAATTCCCGTTGCGCTCGAAATACCGCTTCGCCGTGGCATAGTTTTGCTGCCAGCGGGCGGCGTAGCGGTCCTGCCAGCACATGCCGATGGCGTCCAGCCGCAGGATCTGCTCCGGCGTGGGCTTGGCGCCTTTGTTGACGCCCGCGCGGGCCATGCGCTGGTAATGCAGCCATTTGCCCAGAGCCAGGCCCTCCGGCGTCTTGTAGCCGGTGGGCACGTCCAGATCGCCGTGCTGGGCGTAGTAGGCCGCGGCGGCGGCGAAATTCTTCTCCCACTGCACGCTGACGGCGTCCCACACCATGCCGAGCGTGTCCAGGCGCGCGATGCGCTGGGGCGTCAGCGTGGCCGTTTGGCCGTGCGCCGCCCGCGCCTGGCGCTGGTTGACGATCCAGCTGCCCAGGGGGTAGCCGTCCGGCGCCGTGTAGCGGGCCGGGACGTTCAGGTCCCCGTATTGCTCCCGGTAGGCCTGGGCGGCGGCGTATCCGCGCTCCCAGGCGGTCTCGTGGCGGTTGTTCCAATCCATGCCCAGGGCGTCCAGCCGGGCGATGCGCTGAGGCGAAAGGCTGCCCGCCACCTGCCCCGCGCGCACCCGGCGCTGGGTGACGAGCCACTGGCCCAGGCTGAGGCCCTCGGGGGTCACATAGCGTTTGGGCACCCGCAGGTCGCCATAGCGGCGGCGATAGGCCGCGGCGGCGCGGTAATGCTGCTCCCATCCGGCGGCCAGGCTCTCCTCCAGCTGGGCGAACAGGCGGCGGCAGTCCCGCACCTCGTCAAAGATCTGAAAGCGCTGCGCTGCCTGCTCGGCGGCCTCCTGTGTGCCATAAAACTGGAAGGCGGACGCCAGCACTTCGCTTTCCAGCGCGTCGATGCCCGCCAGATTCTCAAAATTGTTGACCACGTCGAAAATGAGCGGCGTCTTGTGCCCGCCCGCACACAGCGCGCGGCCGATCTGCTGTTTGTAGAGGATGGGCGACACCGTGGGCCGGAAGAGGATCACCCCGTCGATGTCGTCCACGTGTACGCCCTCGTTGAGCATATCGATGCAGAACAGCAGCCGCAGGTGACGGCTGCCGTCCGCTTTGAAAGCGGCGAATTCCGCGCTGGTGTCCGGATCGTCCGCGTAGGCGGTGTATACGTGCGGCTGGGGGTCCACCCGGCCGAACCAGGCGGGCACCTGTGCCTGCATCTGGCGCAGATGTTCCAGGTCCGCGCAGAAGGCCAGATATTTTCCCGGCCCCGCCATGTGCTTGGCAAACACTTCGTCCAGGCCGTCGGCCTGCTCTAGGGCGCGCCGCAGCTGCTCCAGCAGCTGTTCCCCGGCATCCCGCAGCGGTTTTTCCGACACGGCAGCCACACGGCGGCGGCAGCGTTCCAGTTCTTTTTCATAGGAGTAGACCGTCATCACATATTTGGGGGACGGCAAAATTCCCCGGGCAATGGCGTCGCTCAAAGAGAGCTCGGAGGCGATGTTGCCCGCGAACAGCTCGTCCGCCATGTCCCGCTGGTTGTCCAGATAGCGGATGTTGGTGGCGGAGAGGCCCAGCAGCTGGGCCGCCGGGTAAAGCGCCAGCAGGCGCGCCACGCCCTGGCTCCACCGCTGTGCGCCGCAGCGGTGGAACTCGTCTAAAATAATGAAATCCGGGCGGAGGACCTGCAGTTCCTCCGCGGGTAGACCCAGTAATTTGCTGTAGGTGAAAAACTGGATGTTGGAAAAATCGAGGCCGGGAAAGTCGCGCGTCACGTTTTCCAGCTGGGTGCGGAAGATGTAGGCGCTGGGAGACAGCCAGCAGATGCGGCTTTCCGGATGCGCCTGCACCAGCTTGAAGGCGATGTAGCTTTTGCCCGTGCCCGTGGGATGGATGACGGCGGCCTTGCCGTTCTCCGTCAGCAGGGCGAGGGCCGCGCGGTAGGCGCTCTCGTTGTGAGGATAAAGTTCCAATTCCACCGTCCGCCGCACCATCCTTTCCCGGCTGTTTTGACAATTCTGCTTAAATTGCAAAAAGGCATAGCCTTTCAAAATAATAAATTTCTTTAATATTATAGCACGCTAAAAAGGTTAAAACAACTCTATAATGTTTATATTAACGCGGATTATGCCGCCATTTCAGGAAAAAGCTCCCATAAAAGGTGTTGCAGAAACGCAGAAAAGCACGAAACCGG
>CATXYA010000169.1 GCA_958403605.1 uncultured Oscillospiraceae bacterium | reverse complement strand
GGACACCGCGCTGAAATACGGCTATGAATCGCAGGACGCCTTTTCCCGCGCCTTCCGGAATTTTCACGGGGTCCTGCCCTCGGCGGTCAAACAAGGGGCGGTAACGGTCAGGTCCTGCCCCAAGCTCTCTTTTCAAATGACGGTCAATGGCACAGAGACGATGGATTATCAAATCGAGCGGTGGCCGGCGTTTAAAGTGGCCGGGATCGCAGAACGGATCAAAACGGACCGCGCTTTTGAGTTGGTGCCGCAGATCTGGGAGCGGGCGTGGCGTGACGGCACCATGCAGAAATTCATCAGCTTTTTCCCCGATTACCGCCCGGCGGGCTTTTTGGGCATCGCCGCGGGGGGCGAGTGGGGCAATTCCGAGGAGATGGACTACATTTTAGCTGTGACCACGCATGTGGATACGCCGGAGTGCGTCCCTGCTCCGGCCCCGGCGGGGATGGAGGAATTCTCGTATCCGGCGGCCACCTGGGCCATCCTCCATGCGGACGGAGCGCTGCCCCAGGCGGTGCAGGCGGTCTATCAAAAATTTTACGCCGAATGGCTGCCCCGGTCCGGCTATCAGCTATCCGACCTGCCGGTGATCGAGTGCTATCTGCAGGAAGGGCGGCAGGAAGTGTGGATCGCCATCGAGGAAGCCCGCTGAATTCCCCATAAAAGCTGCGCGAAACTTGACACTTGCCAAAGACTGTGCTATAAAAAGAACTAGAAGACCAAAAGGCTCTGACGGAGACAGTAGGCCTTGCGCAAAAGCCCAAGCGAGAGGGGGAAGGTGAGCCCCCCGCGCGAGTAGCGCAGGGAAGACCAACCCTCCTGAGCCGCAGGCTGAACCGCGAGTAGGCTTTGCCGGCATCCCGCCGTTACCGGGAGCGCGCATGATGGTGCGCGGCAACAGGGTGGTAGAACGACAGCGAAGAGCTTTCGTCCCGGTTTGCGGGAGGAAAGCTCTTTTTTGTGGATGATTTTGAGGAGGTCTTGGCAAGCAATGTACGAGAAAGTTTCCCCGAATCTCAATTTTGTGGACCGGGAAAAAGAAGTGCTCAAGTTCTGGCAGGAACATGATATTTTTGAAAAGAGCATCGATTCCCGCAAAAATGGGCCCACCTATATGTTTTATGACGGCCCGCCCACGGCCAACGGCAAGCCCCACATCGGCCACGTGGAGACGCGTGTCATCAAGGACATGATCCCCCGTTACTGGGCCATGAAGGGCTATCAGGTGCCGCGCAAGGCCGGCTGGGACACCCACGGCCTGCCCGTGGAGCTGGAAGTGGAAAAGCTTCTGGGGCTGGACGGCAAGGAGCAGATCGAGCAGTACGGCCTGGAGCCCTTCATTGAAAAATGCAAAGAGAGCGTCTGGAAGTACAAGGGCATGTGGGAGGATTTCTCCGGCATCGTGGGCTTTTGGGCCGACATGGACGACCCTTATGTCACGTACCACAACAGCTTTATCGAGTCCGAGTGGTGGGCCCTGAAGCAGATCTGGGAGAAAGGCCTGCTGTACAAGGGCTTCAAGATCGTGCCTTACTGCCCGCGCTGCGGTACGCCGCTTTCCAGCCATGAGGTGGCGCAGGGCTACAAGGACGTGAAGGAGCGCTCCGCCATCGCCAAATTTAAGGCGAAAGGCGAGGACGCCTATATCCTGGCCTGGACGACGACGCCCTGGACACTGCCTTCCAACGTGGCGCTGTGCGTAAACCCCAACGAGACCTATCTCAAAGTGCGTATGAACGAAGACGGCACGGTGTATTACGTGGCCGAGGCTCTGGCGGACATCGTCCTGGGCGCGGACAGCTATGCGGTGCTGGAGCATTGCGTGGGCAAGGACCTGGAGTACAAGGAGTATGAGCCGCTGTTCGACTTTGTGCACCCGGCGGAAAAGTGCTGGTATGTCACCTGCGACACCTACGTCACGCTGACGGACGGCACGGGCATCGTCCACATTGCGCCCGCCTTCGGCGAGGACGACTCCAACGTGGGCCGCAAATACGGCCTGCCCTTTGTGCAGCTGGTGGACGCCAAGGGCTGCATGACAAAAGAGACCAAGTGGGAAGGGCTGTTCTGCAAAAAGGCGGACAAGGAAGTGCTGAAGGACCTGGAGAGCCGGGGCCTGCTGTTCAGCGCGCCGGTGTTTGAGCACAGTTATCCGCATTGTTGGCGCTGCGACACGCCGCTGATCTATTACGCCCGCGATTCCTGGTTCATCAAAATGACCGAAGTCAAGGACGACCTCATCCGCAACAACAACACCGTGCGCTGGATCCCGGAATCCCTGGGCAAGGGCCGCTTCGGCGACTGGTTGGAAAATGTGCAGGATTGGGGCATCAGCCGCAACCGCTATTGGGGCACGCCGCTGAACATCTGGGAGTGTGAGTGCGGGCACCGGCACGCCGTGGGCAGCATCGAAGAATTGAAGGCCATGTCCCACAACTGCCCCGACGACATCGAGCTGCACCGCCCGTACATCGACGCGGTGACCATCCAATGCCCGCACTGCGGCAAGGAGATGCACCGCGTGTCCGAGGTCATCGACTGCTGGTTCGACTCCGGCTCCATGCCCTTTGCGCAGTACCATTACCCGTTTGAGAACAAGGAGCTGTTTGAAGCCCGCTTCCCGGCGGACTTTATCTCCGAGGCCGTGGACCAGACCCGCGGCTGGTTCTATTCCCTGCTGGCGATCTCCACGCTGCTGTTCAACAAGGCACCCTTCAAAAACGTCATCGTTCTGGGCCATGTGCAGGACGAGAACGGCCAGAAGATGTCGAAATCCAAGGGCAACGCCGTGGACCCGTTCGATGCGCTCAAGACCTACGGCGCCGATGCCATCCGCTGGTATTTCTACACGGCGGCTGCGCCCTGGCTGCCCAAGCGCTTCTCGGGCAAGGTGGTGCAGGAGGGCCAGCGCAAGCTGATGGGCACCCTGTGGAACACGTATGCCTTCTTTGTGCTCTATGCCAACATCGACAATTTCGACGCCACCCAGTACCGCCTGGAGCCGGAAAAGCTCTCGGTGATGGACCGTTGGATCCTCTCGAAAACCAACTCCATGGTCAAGACCGTGGACAAGGAACTGAGCGATTACGCCATCCCGGAGGCAGCCCGCGCGCTGCAGGAGTTTGTGGACGACCTGTCCAATTGGTATGTGCGCCGCAGCCGTGAGCGCTTCTGGGCCAAAGGCATGGAGCAGGACACGATCAACGCCTATATGACGTTGTACACGGCCTTGGTGACCACCTGCAAGGCCGCCGCGCCCATGGTGCCCTTCCTGACGGAGAGCATCTACCAAAACCTGGTGCGCAGCATCGACAAGGACGCGCCTGAAAGCGTACACCTGTGCCTGTTCCCCGAGGCGGACGAGACGATGATCGACCCGCAGCTGGAAACGGATATGGACCTGGTGCTCAAGATCGTGGTGCTGGGCCGTGCGGCCCGCAACGGCGCCAACCGCAAAAACCGCCAGCCGCTGGCGGGGATGTACGTGAAAGCCGAAGAGGCGCTGGGCGCGTTCTACAAGGAGATCATCGAGGACGAACTCAATGTGAAGCAGGTGACGTTTACCGACGACATGTCCATGTTCACCTCCTACAGCTTCAAGCCGCAGTTGAAAACACTGGGGCCCAAGTACGGCAAGCAGCTGGGTGAGATCCGCACGCTGCTGGCGAACCTGGACGGCAGCGCCGCGAAAAAGCAGCTGGACGAGACCGGCGCGCTGACGCTGACGCTCTCCATCGGCGATATCCAGCTGGCGCCGGAGGATCTGCTGATCGAGATGACCCGCAGCGAGCGCTGGTTCTCGGTGGAGGACGGCGGCGTCACCGTTGCCATCGACACTCAGCTGACGCCGGAGCTGGTGGAAGAAGGCTTTGTGCGCGAACTGGTGAGCAAATTCCAGACCATGCGCAAGGAAGCGGATTTCAATGTGGAAGACCATATCACGGCCTATGCCGCGGGCAACGACGCCATCACCGCGCTGCTGGAACAGCATGGGGACGAGGTGGCCGCTGATATTCTGGCCGACAGCGTCGTGCTGGGCCGGATGGACGGCTATGTCAAGGAGTGGGACATCAACGGCGAGACCGTGACGCTGGGCGTCAAACGCTGAAAGAACTTTCAAGGCAAGGCACCGGGGGATTTCCTCCGGCGCCTTTTTGTGGTATGATCAAGCTGCCGGTGAAAAATTCCGGCGACGAAAGGGAAAGCCGTTTCGTGTGACAGGAGGGGAGGGGCATCCGGAAAAGAGAAACGAGCTCCTGAAAAAAGGAGTTGTCCGTATGGAAAAGCTGGATTATAAGAAGATGTACCGGGACCTTTATCTCCCCAAACGGGAGGTGTCCCTGGTGACGGTGCCGCCCATTCCGTTTTTTGGGGTGAAGGGCAGCGGCCTGCCGGGCAGCGCGCCGTTTCAAAGCGCCATCGCCTGCCTGTATGCCTTTGCTTTCACCATCAAAATGAGCAAGCTGAGCGGCACCTGCCCGCCGGGCTATTTTGAGTACGTCGTGCCGCCGCTGGAGGCGCTGTGGGGAACGGAAGAACGGCCCTTCGCCTACGGCGATAAGAGCACCTGGGTGTGGACGATGCTGCTGCGCCAGCCCGATTTTGTGACCCCGGCGCTGGCAGAGCAGACGCGGGAACAGCTGCGCAAGAAAAAGCCGGAGCTGGACGTGGACGGGGTTTCGTTTTTCACCTTTGAAGAGGGTCCCTGCGCCCAGATCCTGCACATTGGCCGCTACGAAGATGAAGCCGCCGCCCTGGCGGTGCTGGAAGAGGGCTTGGCGGCAAAAGGCCTTGTGCGGCGCGGCCTGCACCACGAGCTCTATCTTTCCGACCCGCGCCGGACAAAGCCGGAAAAATGCAAAACGATCCTGCGCGTCCCGGTGTCATCACAGTAAAATGTTTTTGGGCTTGTAGGGGCGGAAAGGCCTGTGCCCGCCCCCTCATCCGTCAGCCGCGCAGCGGCTGACACCTTCCCCCACCGGGGGAAGGCAACGCGGGCGGCAAGCCGCCCTGCTTCTACTTGCTAAAAGCTTTACGCTTGTTAATATCTTTACGTAAGCGTAAAGCTGCGTTGTTTTTCCGCGAAAGCAAGGAAAAACAAAAGCCAGCAGTAGGCCGTAGCTG
>CATXYA010000168.1 GCA_958403605.1 uncultured Oscillospiraceae bacterium | reverse complement strand
GCTCACAAGTTCGCATTTACGGCATTTTTTGTTACTGACGTAATAAAAAATAGCCTTGGCTATTCTGTGGGCCATCCTTAGCCCACGGCCATCGAGATAGGTTTTTTTATTGCGCAGCAATAAAAAGGTTCAGCCCAGCGCCACGTCCAGCGCCATCATGATGGAAAAACCCGCCAGGAAGCCGAAAACTGCGGCGCGGGGTGCCTGGCGCACGGCGCCGGGCAGCAGCTCCCCGGCGATGGCGTACAGCATGGCGCCCGCGGCAAAGCTGAGCAGCACCGGCATCAGCGGGCGGAAAAAGCCCGCCGCAAAGACCGCCAGCATGCCGCCGACGGGTTCCACCGCGCCCGAGAGCACGCCGCCGCCGAAGCTGCGCAGCTTGCCGCGCCCCTCCCGGCGCAGCGGCAGGCTGACCGCCGCGCCCTCCGGCAGATTTTGGATGCCGATGCCCAGCGCCAAAGTCATGGCCCCGGCGGCGGACATGCCGTCGCCCGTGGCGGCCAGCGCACAGGCCAGGCCCACGGCCATCCCCTCGGGGATATTGTGCATGGTGACGGCCAGAATGAACAGCTGGGTGCCGCCGTACTTTTTGCGCGGCAGCGTCTCCAGCAGGAACAAAAACAGCGCCCCGCCCCAAATGCCGCCCAGCGCGGGCACCCAGCCGTTCGGCCCCGCCATTTCGATGGCGGGCAGCAGCAGGCTCCACACCGAAGCCGCCACCATCACGCCCGCCGCAAAGCCAGAGGACCCGCCGTCCCAGGCTTCCGCACTCTCTTCCTTGGAAAAAAACACCACCGCCGCGCCGATCGTGGTGGCTAAAAAGGTGAATCCGGTCCCCACTGCCGCCAATACCCATCCGTTCATCGCTCGCTTCCTCTCCTTTCGCCCTGTTAACCAGTACATGCGGCGGCGGGCGTGGGCGTGCCTTACTTGACTTTTTCCAGGCTGTGCGCTAAGATATTTCTATTATTGAAAAAGGACTTTTCTCCGCGTTTTTTGGTGCGCGGAACGAACAGACGGGAGTTTTTATGGCCGGAAAGACTTTTTTGTTTCGCAGCCAAGCGGCCTTGTCCAGCGGCGCGCTGGAGGACTTGGTGTGGCAGGAAGACGCTCTGGTTTTGGGCGAGGACTGCTACGCCGGGCAGTATTGGAGCGCCGAGACGCCCGCCCCGCCCTTTGACCGCCTGGCCCCCAGCTGGAACGCCGCCCTGCCCACCGGCACGGCGGTGCAGTTGTTTGCCCGGATACAGGTGGGAGAAACCTGGTCCGCCTGGCTGGACTGCGGCTCCTGGAGCCCCGATGGCCGCCGGGCGGGCAAGGTGACGGAGGATGCGCTGGCCAAGGTGCACGGCGGTGCGGTGCGCCTTTTGCAGGGCAAGGCCACGGCGTTCCAGCTGCGGGCCGTGCTGCATGCCAACGACACCGGGGAGAGCCCCCGCCTTTATCTCGTCAGCGCGGCGCTGCACACGCCCGACGCGGCGGACGATGACGGCGTGCCTCTCTACCACCGCTGCATCCCTGTGCCCGCTTATGCGCGGCAGGGACGCGACCCGCTGGTGGCGCAAAAGGCGGACTGTGCGCTGTGCGCCGTCATGCTGATGAACCGCTGGGGCGAGGACCTGCTACCCGAGGAGGCCGTTTACGCCTGCCTCAATGAAGCGCGCAGCGCGGTGGATCCCGGCTATGTGCCCGCCTATGCGGGCTGCTTTGGCTACGAGTGCTATTTTGCCTATCCCGACATTGCCGGGTTAAAGCATGAGATCAAAAACGGCTGCGCCTGCGCCGTGCGCCTGGAGGGGGCCGACGGTTCCCGCTGGGCGGTGGTGCGCGGTTTTGACACCGATCCCGAAGGCGCGGAGCAGGTGCTGGTGAACGATCCCGCCGCTTCCAGCGACAGCGAGGCGGAACAGATGGTCCCGCTGGAAAGCTTCTGCGGCCAGTGGACGGGCAAGGCCCTGCTGCTGCACCAGACGGACCGCACCCGCAGCGACCCCGGCCCCGAGCGCGTGGCCGGAGAACTGCGCCCGGCGGAGCTGCTGGGCGAATATGAGGTCTATGTGCGGGGCGAGCGCAAAAGCCTGCCCGCCCTGCCGGGTGCGCTGTGCGCCCGCTGCACGGTGCCTGATGGCTGCGCCTATGCCACCACGGCACACAAGCGTTTTTGCGCGCTGGCCATCTCCGAGACGGGCAACCTGACGCTGGACCCCGCAGCGTTCACCCCTGGCACCCGCCTGACGGTGTACCTCATCGGCGGCGGCAGCACAGTGGTGGCGCAGATCACGGTATAAAGAAAAGGACGCGTTGCAAAACGCGTCCTTTTTTTGTTTGTAGGAATACAAAGATTCGTGTGCGCCCCGTCTTTTCCATCGTCTTATGACTTGGTATCCGGCAGAGAGGCAAAGGTGCCGACGATCTCTCGATAGCTCCGCGCAACATCCCCGGTTCTTTGATAGGCCGGCGAGGCCTGGGTATTGCCAAAGGTGTTGTAAGTGGCGCCGCCGCTTTCGTTCAGCGTCGTTTTGCCCACTTGCGCGTAGCCCGCTTCGTATTCTCCGCTTTTGGAATTGTAGCGGATCACCTTCACCCAAGTGCCAACTTTGACCTTGGTGATATCGACGGTGGACCAATAAAGAAGATACTTGTTTTCTTCGCTATCCGGGCTGTTGCCGTTTTGGCCCTGCATCATCCAGCTTTGGATGCCGTTGGTGCCCAGGTCATGGCCAAATTTTTTCAGCGCCGCATCGATCGCCTTCGTCCTGGTGCCATTGGGCGAGGTGGAATCTATTTTCTTATCCGGGCCTGTCAAATACCCTAAAACATTTTTCTTGGAAGCGGCCCCCGCATCGCCCCGGCCCATGATGCTGCTGATCAAATCGTTCATATTATAATGGTACTGCGCGTCGTGGACGCTGCACAGCACCAGCACCGTGCCGTCGGTGCCGCGGGCGACGCTGTAGTTGCCGCCCTGCTGGCAGACGTAGCTCAGCCCCTTCGCCAGCTCTTGCAGCTCCGCATCGTCCAGCTTGCGGGAACCGCCCTGGGTCTCGCTGAACTCCAGGGCCGTCAGCTCACGGCGCATCTGGCCCTTCTGCGATTCACAGATGGTGCTCTTCGTCTTGTCGAGATAGCCCATAAAGGTGGGGATGCCGGCGGCGGCCAGGATGGCCATGATGACCAGCACGATGATGAGCTCGATCAAGGTAAAGCCCTGCCTTTTGTTTTTTTTACACATGCTCCGCCGCCTCCTTTCCCATTGTCGAATATTGTTTTCATTTTAGTAGGTTCCCGGACAAAATACAACCAAAGAACCCAATAAAATGTAAAAGAGCCTTGTTAAGGCTCTTTTGCGGGAAGCTTTTTCTCTTTTTTGCCGCTGAACTGCGCCATCAGAATGGCGGCGAACATCAGCGCGCAGCCCGCCAGCTCACCCGCGGACAGGCGCTCGCCCAGCAGCAGCCAGCTGAACAGCACCGAAAACACGGATTCCAGGCACAAGATCAGCGACGCCACCGTGGGGTCGGTGTCCTTCTGGCCCAAAATTTGCAGCGTGTAGGCAACGCCGCAGGAGAAGACTCCCGTGTACAGCAGCGGCAGCCCGGCGGCCTTGACGGCGGCCCAGGTGGGCGTTTCCAGCGCGGCCATGAAGCACAGCGCCAGCGCCCCGGACACCAGAAATTGGATGCAGGACAGCTTGATACCGTCCGCCTTGGGCGAAAAATGATCGATGAGCAGGATGTGCGCCGTAAAGCCCAGCGCCCCCAGCAGCACCATCAGGTCGCCCTTTGTCAGCGAGGCCGTCTCCCGCACACACAGCAGGTACAGGCCCACACAGGCCAGCCCCACGCTGACCCACAGCAGCCAGGTCTCCCGCTTGCCCAGCACCAGGCCGCACAGCGGCACCAGCACCACGTACATGGCCGTGATGAACCCCGCTTTGCCCGCGGAGGTGTCGGCGATGCCGATCTGCTGCAGGGTAGAGCCTACAAACAGCGCAATGCCGCACAGCACCCCGCCCAACCACAGGGAACGCTTGTCCTCCCGCTGCTTTTCCTCCGGCGCCCGGCGGCGCGCCGTGCGCCAGATGAACGGCATCAGCACCAGGCCGCCCAGCATCATGCGGATGCCGTTGAAGGTGAAGGGGCCGATGTATTCCATGCCCGCGCTCTGCGCCACAAAGGCCGCGCCCCAGATCATGGCGGTGATGAGCAGCAGCACCCCGCCCCGCAACTGATTTTTCTTCAGATCGATCCCTCTTTATTCCCGTTTTCCGGCGGCGGCTTCGCCCCGCCGTTTTGTCACTTATGCATTAAAAATAGCGATTTAACTAGTATATTATCACAAAAAGCAGCCTTTGGCAATCACGCTTTTCTCTTGCCGCCCGGCGCCGGGCGCGGTATACTAAGAAAAGCCCGCCGGCGTTTTTTGCCTGCGGCGGCATCCAAGAAGGGAGGCGCGCGCCTTGCACGTCCTTGATCACCTGCGCACCATCAACCGCCACAAGCGCCTGGTGCGGCAGCATTGCTTCCGGGTGGGGCTGTACCGCCAGGGCCTGCTGCACGATCTGTCGAAATACTCCCCCGTGGAATTTTGGGTGGGGGCCAAATATTTCCAGGGCAACCGCAGCCCCAACGACGCCGAGCGCACGGACAAGGGCTATTCCAGCGCCTGGCTGCACCACAAGGGGCGCAACAAGCATCATCTGGAATATTGGATCGATTACTCCCCCGCCGGGGATCATGCCATGACGGGCATGAAAATGCCCGTCCGCTATGTGGTGGAGATGATGTGCGACCGCATGGCGGCCTCGAAGGTGTACCGCGGGGACGCCTATACAGACCGCGACCCTTACGATTACTATCTGCACGCGCGGGGTCATTACCTCCTGCACCCCGAGACCCGCGCCCTGCTGGAGCGGATGCTGGAGACCCTGAAGGACGAGGGCGAGGAGGCGCTGTTCCGCTACATCCGCGAAGATGTTTTACGCAATGGATAATTTTTTCTGATTTTACAAATCGTATTTTCGGTTGACCGTCCTGCTGCTGGTGAAGGAAAGGCCCGCGGGCGCCCCCTCATCCGTCTGATGCTGCGCATCAGCCACCTTCCCCCACCGGGGGAAGGCGGTGCTGTCCGAACTGGGCAAAGCCCAGTTT
>CATXYA010000167.1 GCA_958403605.1 uncultured Oscillospiraceae bacterium | reverse complement strand
GGCGGTAATCGGTATAATCTCCGGCCAGGCGCGCGTCGTTTTCCCCGGCCACCACCAGGTGGGGCGGTACGCGGAAGGTGCTTCCCGTGGCCGTATGGGCGCACAGCACGCTCTCCGCGCCCTCTGCCAGCACCTCCACCGCCAGGTCCGGCCAGGAGAGGAACACGCTGGTCTCGCTCTCCTTCTGCGGGCGCAGCACCTGGGCGCGGCCCAGGCCGTCCACGCACACATAGCGCCGGTACACGCCGTCCTGCAGCGCCACGCCGTTCAGCTGCCCGCCCTCCTTGACGCCGTTGCCGCCGTCGATGGCAAGCACCCGGCGCGCCGGGTCGTACCGGGGGGCCAGATCGCACACTGTGCCGCCGTAATTGCACACGGGCCAATGGCCCACCGTCAAAAGCTTCGGAAACGCCGGGGCCGTCTTGTAAAAGGCCGGGGCCCCCAGCACAAATTCCTCCTGCTGCTGTTCCGGCTCCGCCCAGGCCGAGAGGCCCGCGTGGGCGAACAGGTATTCCTCCGTCTCCAGAATGTGCGGCAGGCCCTCCAAAAAGGCCATTTCCGCCGGGTACTCCGCCCGAAAGCGCGCCGCCGCGCCGGCAGCGTCCGCCAGCGCCGCCTCACGGCTGATGCCCAGCGCGCGGCACAGCTCCCAAAACAGCAGGTCGTCCCGGCTTGCCAGCCACTGGGACAGCTGCGGCTCCGCCTCCGTGAAAAACAGGCCGTCGCAGTTGCCCCGCAGCACCCACACGTTGGGCTTTTTCGCCAGCTCCATGGCCAGGCGCAGCGCGCCCAGGCTGTCGGGCCCTTTTTCCGTCACATCCCCCACCAGCACCAGGGCGTCCTGGCCGGGGCGGTAGTCCAGCTTGTCCAGCACGCGGCGCAGCAGCTGCGGCGCGCCGTGGATATCGCTGACCGCCAGCACGCGGCAGCCGGGCCGCAGATGGGCGTGTACCACACGGCATTCCATTGGCTATTCCTCCATCAATGCGGGCGCAAATTCGGCCCCCAGCGCTTTCAGCGCGGTGTAAAACGAGCGGTAGCCCGTCACGGGATAGACAAGGGCGTCCTCCAGATCGGTGTAGCGGCAGCCCTCGTCCGGCGCCGCGTACAAGCACACCGTCCCCTTCTCCGTCTGTAAAAAAATGCGGAACGTTTGGCCGTAGCCCGCATAGGGCAACTCGTCCGCCGTGCCGGGGCGGCATTTCGTCTCTTCCAGCAGCGCCAGCAGCTGCCTTTGCTGGGCCGGGGACAAGGCGATCGTCTTTTCCCCCTTGCCCGGCACGCGGGTGCGCAGGTCCACGCTCTGCACCGTCTGGCCGGGGGCCACCACGGGCCGGGGCCAATAAGCCCACAGGTTCAGCCCCAGCACCACGGCGAAGGTGACGCCCACGGCCGCCAGCTTGCGGGATTCTTTGTGCACCAGCGCCAGCACGGCGAGCACCAACAGCAGCACCGCAAAAATGGGCAGGGCCGTCAGCGCCAGGCGCAGGGCCTTGGTGAGGTAAGGCCCGAAGAAATCCGGCGCCTCGATGTTCTGGCGCGCCCAGGCGCGGCGCAGCGTGTCCAGCATGTCCTTTATGGTGTCCATGCGCCGTCCTCCCCGTCGTAAAAGCATTTGGGCTGCCCCAGCTGCGGGCTGTCCAAAAAGGCTTCCAGCCGCCGCACGATGCGGCCCGAGGTGTCGCCGCCGTTGTAGGGGCTGACAGCCCCGGCGGCCTTTTGCCGGAACGCGGGCGTCAGCGCCGTCTCCACGGCGCGGCGGATGGAATCCTCGTCCGCGGCGCAGCACAGCACGTTTTCACACAAAATGCGCCCCGCCTGGCGCTGGCCGATGTTGACGGCGGGCACGCCCAGGCTGGGCGTCTCCACCACGCCGGAGGAGGAGTTGCCGATGACGGCGGCGCAGTACTTCATGGCCGAGAGGTAGCGCAGCACGCCCAGGCTGGGAAAGGCCGCGGCCTTTTCCGGGTGGGCGGCGCACAGCGCGTCCATGCGGGCGTTGATGGCCGCGCCGCCCGCGTCGGCGTTGGCTTTCGTCAGCAGTAAAAAAACGTCCTGGTCCGCCAGCGCGTTCCACAGCGAATCGAACTGGGCCACCGGGTCCTCCCCGGAGGCTGTCTCGGGGTGGTAGGTCACCAGCACGTAGGGCCGGGACAAGTCCAGCCCCAGGCTCTGTGCCAGCGCGCCGCGGCTCAAAAGCTGCATCCGGCGCAGGTTTTCGTCCCCCAGGCCGCCCACATTTTCCACAGTGGCCGGGTCCTCCCCCATGCGGATGACGCGGCGCGCGTATTCTTCGCAGGAGGGGAAATGCAGGCTGGCCATCTTGGTGAGGCAGTGGCGGAACCAATCGTCCGCCGCGCCCCGGGTGACGTCGCCGCCGGAGATATGCGCCAGCGGGATGCGCAGCAGGGCCGCCGCCACGCCCACGGCGAAGATCTCATACCGGTCGCCCAGCACCAGCACCGCGTCCGGGCGGTGCCGGACAAAATACTCCGTGAAGGCCTCGATGGCGTAGGCCACCGTGCGCGCCATGGCCTCGGCGCTGCCGGTGCCGAACTTCAAAATATCGATGCGCGCGTGGATGGGCTGGCCGTCGGCCTCGATCTCCCGCACCGTCTCGCCGAAGGCCGGGGACAGGTGCGCCCCCGTGACCGCCAGCCGCGTCTCGATGCGGCTGCTGGCCGCCAGCTTTTGCAGCACGGGGCGCAGCAGGCCGTACTCGGCCCGCGTGCCCGTGACGACGCACAGCGTCTTGCGCTCCATCCCTTTGCGCCCCTTTCTCACAGCGTGATCGTTTCGTCCTCTTCAAAATCGCGCTTCGCCGTCTGCCCCAGCACCTCGTGCCAACGCATGGGCGAAATGCCGTCGCCGGGCCGCTTCACCGTCAGGTTTTCCTCGGTGAACGCCTCCCCCGCGCGGATGGCCCGCCGCGCCACGATGCTTTTGCGGGCGATGGGCTTGTTTTTGGCCTCGCTCTCGGTGACGTGCTTTTTGCCGTCGCCCAGCGCCAATTCCACATTGCGCACCGCGCGCACCATAGCCGCCAACTCGTTTGGCTCCAGGCTGGCCTTGTGGTCCGGCCCCTCCATGGTCTTGTCCAGGGTGAAGTGCTTTTCCAGCACCGTGGCGCCCAGCGCCGCGGCGGCGATGTCCGCCTCGATGCCCAGCGTGTGGTCGGAATAACCCACGGGCAGGCCGAAGGTCTCGGCCAGGTCCAGCATCGCCAGTAGGTTGGCGTCGGCCATGGGCGTGGGATATTCGGTGTTGCAGTGCAGCAGCGTGATGTCCTCGGTGCCGCCCGCCTCCAAGATGCTGAGGGCGTCCTCCACCTCGGCCAGCGTGCTCATGCCCGTGGACAGGATGACGGGCTTATGAAGCGCCGCCACTTTTTCCAGATATGGCAGGTTGGTGATCTCGCCCGAGGGGATCTTCCACACGGGCATGTCCAGCGTGGCCAAAAAATCCACGCTGGACAGGTCGAAGGGCGTGGAGAGGTACTGGATGCCAATGGCGTCGCAGTATTCCTTCAGCTCGCGGTGGGCCTCAAAGCCGAAGTGGATGCGGCGCACCATTTCCAGCTGGCTCTCCCCCGCCCCGGTCTGCTGCTTTTGATAAGCCGCTTTTTCGGCGAATTTGCTGACGACCAGCTCCGGCACAGCCGTCTGATATTTCACGATGTCGGCGCCCGCCTCCTTGGCGGCCAGGGCCATGCGCTTGGCGCAGGCCAGGTCCCCGTTGTGGTTGACGCCCGCCTCGGCGATGATGAGGATCGGCATTTTCTCTCTCACTCCTGATCTTCCAGTTTGCGGCGCATATTTTCCAGCTCTTCCAGCTGGCCCATATCCATCCAGCTCTGCTCGCTGACGGGCCACACGCCCACGCGGCCCCCGCGCTCCTGCACGGCGGTGATGACATCGGTGAACAGGGTGTAGGTGTCCGGCTGGATGAGGTCCAGCACCGCGGGCTCCACCACGTACAGGCCGGT
The DNA here is from genome assembly GCA_958403605.1 of uncultured Oscillospiraceae bacterium. Classification (GTDB taxonomy): domain Bacteria; phylum Bacillota; class Clostridia; order Oscillospirales; family Ruminococcaceae; genus Ruthenibacterium. Next base: position 1,180 of record CATXYA010000167.1, on the reverse strand, counting down.
ATTGATGTAAAAGCTCATGTGGGGCTTTTCCTTCATGCCCGTCAGCACGCCATTTTCATGCTCCACCACGCCGTAGGGGATGGTGTAATCCTTCAGCGAGCACACCATGGTGATCTGGTTGCCGTTTTCCTTGTGATAGCGGTACAGCTTGCCGAAATCGGCGTCCACCAGGATGTCGCGGTTCGTCAAAAAGAATGTTTTGTCCAGCCTGCCCGCCAGTAGCGAGAGGCCGCCGCCGGTGCCCAGGGGCGTGTCCTCGTCGGCGTAATCCACCTCGTAATCCTTTTCCAGCTCCCCGAAATAGGATTTGATCATGCCCTTTTTGTAGTTGACCACCAGCGTGAAGCGCTTGCAGCCCGCGTCGGTGAAGCGGCGGATGATGTGCTCGGCAATGGGCAGCTCCCCCACGGGGATGAGGGGCTTGGGCAAAATTTTGGTGTAAGGATACAGCCGCGTGCCCAGGCCGCCCGCCATCATCACCACCGGGGCGTCCACCTGGGTGCGCACGGCGCACTCCATCTTGGAGGCGAACACCACGTCCAGCAGCCGCCCATCGGCGTCCACCACCGGCAGGGCGTTGACGCCCCAGGCCTTAAAATAGCGCTTGGCGTCATCCTTTTTGGCGGCGGGCAGCGCGTGGGGGCGGCGGTTGGCCATTGCGCCGGCCGGGGCGTCCAGGTCGCCGCCGCGCAGGATATAGCGGCGCACGTCCCCGTCCGTCAGCACGCCCTGCAGCACGCCCTCCGGCGCCAAAAACAACACCTTGCAGCCCGTTTCGTCCAGCTGCTTCATGGCCTCCAGCACGGTTTTTTCCGGGGGCAGGATCAGGTTTTCCAAACGCATGGGAAGTCCCCTTTCTGAAAATGTCACGCCAGCGAAAGCAGCACGTCCACCACGCGCTGGGCGTCCTCCTCGGTCAGGTCCGTGGAGCAGGGCAGGTTGATGATGCGATCCAGATAATGGCGGGCCAGCTCGGTGCCGTAGGCCTCGTTTTTCGGGTAATCGGCCTGGTCCTGGATCAGCCCCCAGATGGGCCGCGTCTGGATCTTTTCCGCCTTCAGCCGCTGGATGATCTCGTCGCGGGACAGCGGATGCCCGTCATATACATACAGGCTGTAGAACCAGCGGTTCGAGCGCACGCCCTCCCGGAAGGGCTGGATGCCATAATGGCCCTTGCCGT
>CATXYA010000166.1 GCA_958403605.1 uncultured Oscillospiraceae bacterium | reverse complement strand
GCATAGCCAATGATGAGGGACGGGCCGTGATAGCTCTCGGCCTCCGTGATGGCCTTGATGGTCTGGTTCTTGTCCGCGCCCATGGCGATCTGCGCCACATACACGTAGCCGTAGCTCATGGCGATCTCGGCCAGATTCTTTTTGCCGATGGCCTTGCCCGCCGCGGCGAACTGAGCCACCTGACCGATCTGGCTGGCCTTGGAGGCCTGGCCGCCGGTGTTGGAGTAAACCTCGGTGTCAAAGACCATGACATTCACGTCTTCGCCGGAAGCGAGCACGTGGTCCAGACCGCCGAAACCGATATCATAGGCCCAGCCGTCGCCGCCGAAGATCCAGACGGACTTCTTGGCCAGGTACTGCTTCTGCTCCAGAATTTCAGCCGCAAGCGTGCAGGCCTCGCAGTCGCAGGTGGCCTTGCCGGCAGCCTTCAGGCTCTTCATATGCTCCAGCATGGACGCGGCGTTGTCGCCGAACTTCGCCTTGCCCTCGGCGCTCTCCAGGAACGCGATGCCTTCCTCTACGGTCAGCACGCCGTTCTCCAGCGCGGCAATATACTTATCGGCGGCGGCAGAGTTCAGCTTGCCGTCCTCCATAGTGTCCAGCCATTCCTGCGCAGCGGCCTTCAGGTCGGGCAGCGCGTACTCAACAGCGATCAGCGCACGGGTCTTGTCGGCCAGGCTCTCGCGGATGGTCTTCTGGCCCAGATACATGCCGAAGCCGTGCTCTGCGTTGTCCTCGAACAGGCTGTTTGCCCAGGCCGGGCCCTTGCCGGACAGACGGTTGCGGGTGTACGGGGACGTTGCGGCCGGGCCGCCCCAGATGGACGAACAGCCGGTGGCGTTGGAAATATACATACGCTCGCCGTACAACTGGGTAATCAGGCGGGCGTAGCTGGTCTCGGCGCAGCCCGCGCAGCTGCCGGAGAACTCAAGCAGCGGCTGGTTGAACTGAGAACCCTTGACGGTCGTCTCGGCCATCATGCCCTCTTTCTTGCCCACGTTGGCTACAGCATAGTCGAACACTTCCTGCTGGGCCAGCTGGCTCTCCTGAGGCATCATCTTCAGCGCCTTGCCGGGGGCCGGGCAGACGTCGACGCAGACGCCGCAGCCCATGCAGTCCAGCGGAGAGACCGTCATGCCGAACTGGTAGTTCTCGCAGCCTTTGCCGGTCATCGGCTTCACCTTCAGCGCGGCGGGGGCGGCGGCAACTTCCTCGGCGGAGAAAGCAAACGGACGGATGGTGGCATGCGGGCAGACATAGGCACACTGGTTGCACTGAATGCACTTTGTAACATCCCACTCGGGCACGCTCACGGCAACGCCGCGCTTCTCATATGCGGAAGCACCCTGCTCGAACTGGCCGTCCACATGGTCCACGAAAGCGGAAACCGGCAGGCTGTCGCCGTCCATCTTGTCGACCGGGAACAGGATCTCCTTGACCATCTTGACGGTGGCGGGGTTGCCGGCCAGCTCGTGGTCGCCCTCGGCGTCCTTCGCGTCGGCCCAGGAAGCCGGCACGTCGATCTTGACGAAAGCGTCAAAGCCCGCGTCAATGGCCTTGTAGTTCATCTCGACGATGGCGTCGCCCTTCTTGGCAAAGGACTTGTAGGCCGCTTCCTTCATGAACTTCAGCGCGTCTTCCTTCGGCAGCACGCCTGCCAAAGCAAAGAAGGCGGACTGCAGGATGGTGTTGGTGCGCTTGCCCAAGCCAATTTCGATGGCCTTGTCGATGGCGTTGATGGTATACAGCTGGATGTTGTTCTTGGCGATATAGCGCTTCGCCTCGGCGGGCATGTGGTGATCCAGCTCTTCCGGCGTCCACTGGCAGTTGATCATGAACACGCCGCCCGGCTTTACGTCGTTGACCATCTTGTAGCCCTTGATGACGTAGGACGGGTTGTGGCATGCCACGAAATCGGCCTTGTTGATATAGTACGGCGCGCGGATGGGCTTGTCGCCGAAGCGCAGGTGGCTGATCGTCACGCCGCCGGTCTTCTTCGAGTCATACTGGAAGTAGGCCTGGATATATTTGTCGGTATGGTCGCCGATGATCTTGGTGGAGTTCTTGTTGGCGCCGACCGTGCCGTCGCCGCCCAGGCCCCAGAACTTGCACTCGACGGTGCCTTCGGCAGCCGTGTTGGGCGCGGGCTTCTCCTCCAGAGAGAGGTAGGTGACGTCATCGTTGATGCCCAGTGTGAAGCGCTCCTTCGGAGCGTCCTTCGCCAGTTCTTCATATACGGCAAACACGCTGGACGGCGGGGTATCCTTGCTGCCCAGGCCATAGCGGCCGCCGATGATGGTGCCCTCGCGGCCCGCTTCGCGGAACGCGGCCATAACGTCCAGATGGAGCGGCTCGGCCAGAGCGCCCGGCTCCTTGGTGCGGTCCAGCACGGCAATTTTCTTCGCGGTGGCCGGAATGGCGGCCAGCAGCTTGTCGGCCGCGAACGGACGGTACAGGCGGACCTTCACCAGACCGACCTTCTCGCCCTTGGCGGTGAGGTAATCAATGACTTCCTCGGCCACGTCGCAGATGGAACCCATGGCGATGATGACGCGGTCTGCGTCGGGAGCACCGTAGTACTCGAACAGCTGGTAGTTGGTACCCAGCTTCGCGTTCACCTTGCCCATGTATTTTTCCACAATGCCGGGCACGGCCTCGTAGAACTTATTGCAGGCCTCACGGTGCTGGAAGAAGATATCGCCGTTCTCGTGGGAGCCGCGCATAGCGGGGTTCTCGGGGTTCAGCGCATGGGCGCGGAACGCCTTCACCGCTTCCATGTCCGTCATTTCCTTCAGGTCGTCGTAATCCCAGACCTCGATCTTCTGGATCTCGTGGCTGGTGCGGAAGCCGTCGAAGAAGTTGATGAACGGCACACGGCTCTCCAGCGTGGCCAAGTGCGCCACAGCAGCCAGGTCCATGACCTCCTGCGGGTTGGACTCGGCCAGCATGGCAAAGCCCGTCTGGCGGCAGGCATATACGTCGGAATGATCGCCGAAGATGTTCAGCGCATGGCTGGCCACGGTACGGGCGGAAACATGGAACACGGCGGGCAGCAGCTCACCGGCGATCTTATACATGTTGGGGATCATCAGCAGCAGGCCCTGGGACGCGGTGAACGTGGTGGTCAGCGCGCCGGCAGCCAGGGAGCCGTGCACGGTGCCGGCCGCGCCCGCCTCGGACTGCATCTCAACAACTTTCACTTCGGTGCCGAAGATGTTCTTCTGGTGCAGGGCGGACCACTGGTCCACCTGGTCGGCCATGGGGCTCGACGGGGTGATGGGGTAGATGCCGGCAACTTCGGTAAACGCATAGGCTACATGAGCCGCAGCGGTGTTGCCGTCCATAGATTTCTTGGATCTTGGCATTTTTCTTCCTCCGGTTCTTTCTTTATTCCCCCGCGGCGGCAGATGATTCCGGGCGGGGGGTGGTGTGAGCAGAAACAGGCGTTTTGTGGGGGCATCGTTTCTGCATTACGCTCGTCATTATTGTAGCAAAGTTTTGCGGGAAAGTAAACAAGGGGCAGGGGATTTTTATGGGGAACCGCGGCCATTTTTACAAAAAAATCCCACCTTCACACCTCCATGCGCCTCCTTTTACACGGATTTTACGCCCCGCATTTGACACGCCGCTTTCAATCCAGTATATTATAAGGTAAATATCCGGGCTTATGCGCCCGCATTCTATGGCCCGCGCTCCGGCGGCGGGCGGAAAGAAGGAGTTTTTTTCAGATGGACCCTGATGGTCTTAGTATCCTCATCGCAACAGCTTCCACGTTTGGCGCGCTTGCGGCGGCTTACCGCGCGGGCGCAGTGTCCGCAAGCGAACCGGAGCGGCAGCAGAGCGGCATCCTTGGTTTTTCCGACAGGATGGCCGGGCTTTGCGCGGCATTTGTGTTTGCGTGCGGATTTTTTGTTTACGGCTTTCTTCGCATTTTTGCACAGGCTCCCTGGTGGACGCTTCTGTGCCTGGCGGCGCTGGCCGCGCTGGCCGTGCTGCTGTACAGCCTTGGCCGGGCGAAGGGCCGCATAAAGGAGAAAAGCGGCTTCACGGCCGCCTGTATGCTGGGTGCGCCGCTGGCCGCTCCCGCGAAGCTGGTGTTCAAGGCGCTGGGGCTCTCGGCCCAGTCCGACGTAACAGAGGAGGATGTGCTCTCTTTCGTGGACGACGTGGAGGAGCACGATCTGATAGACGAAAGCCAGAAGAAGATGATCACCAACATCTTCGAGCTGGACGACGTGACGGCAGGCGACGTGATGACCCACCGTACCGAGATCGTAAGCGTGGAGGAAAACACGCCCGCCGCCGACGCGGTACGCCTTTCTCTGGAGCACGGATTTTCGCGCCTCCCGGTATACCGCAAGTCACTGGACGACATTGTCGGCATTTTGTATGTGAAGGACCTGTTCGCGCTTTGGGACACGCCGGAAAAGGCGCAGGCCCCGGTGAGCCGGTTCATGCGCGGCGCGATGTTCGTGCCGGAAGCCTGCCGCGCCCAGGAACTGCTGGTGGATTTTAAGGTAAAGCACACGCAGATCGCCGTGGTGGTGGACGAATACGGCGGCACCAGCGGACTTGCCACGATGGAGGACGTCCTGGAGGAGATCGTGGGCAACATCCAGGACGAATTTGACAACGAGGACGAGGACCTTGTGGCCACCGAGGACGGGTTTGTTGCCGCAGGCAGCGCGGACCTGGAGGAAGTGTTCGAGGCCTTCGGCCTGGAACCGCCCGATGAGGACGAGGACGGCGAGGCCGATTTCGATACCGTGGGCGGCCTGATCATCGACCGCTTGGGCCGTATCCCCGCAGCGGGGGAAGATGTGACGCTGGAATACGGCGGGCTGGAATTCACAGTGCTGGAAGTGGAGGACCGGAGAGTGGGCAAGGTAAAATGCACCCGCGCTCCGGAGCTGAACCCCGAAAATGACGACGACGAAGAAGAGGATGCATGATGGCACATTTTGAAAAACGGCTTTCGAGCGAGACAAAATTCGAGGGACGCGTCATCACCGTGACGCTGGACAGGGTGGAACTGGAAAACGGCGGCACCAGCACCCGGGAGGTGGTACGCCATCACGGCGGTGCGGGCGTTGCAGCGCTCAACGACGAGGGTGAGATCTATCTGGTGCGCCAGTACCGCTACGCGCTGGACCGGGAATTGATCGA
>CATXYA010000165.1 GCA_958403605.1 uncultured Oscillospiraceae bacterium | reverse complement strand
TCCCCCACCGGGGGAAGGCTTTTGTTTTTCCTTGCTTTCGCGGAAAAACAACAAAGCTTTACGCTTGTTTATAAATAGCAAGGAACGTAGAGCTTTTAGCAAGTAGTAGCAGGGCGGCTTGCCGCCCGCGTTCGCCTTCCCCCGGTGGGGGAAGGTGCCGAATGCAATGAGGCGGATGAGGGGGCGCGCTGGCGCGTTGCCCATGCAACGGGGTTTGGGGCGAAGCCCCATTTGGAATCAAGAGGCGGCGGCACGCCGCCTACCTTTTCCCGCAAAGGTACAAGCGCGCAAAAAAGGCGGCCAATGGCCGCCTCTACGAAAAGCAGGGACGGCCTTGGCCGTCCCTGCTTCTATTTTCTCTTTATTCGTGCAGCTCCAGCGGCAGGCCGTCGGGGTCGAAAAAGAAGGTGAAGCGCCCGCCGGAGACCTCGTCCGTGCGCACGGGCTGGCAGGGCACGCCCTTGGCGGCCAATTCCGCCGCCGCAGCCTCCACGTCGTCCACGCGAAAGCACAGATGGCGCAGGCCCGCGGCCTCGGGGTTCGTCACGCGGGGCGGCGGGTCTGGCATACTGAACAGCTCCAGCTCGGCGCCGTCCGCCAGCGCCAGGTCCAGCTTCCAGGAATCCCGCCCGGCGCGGTAGGTCTCCCGCAGCACGGGCAGGCCCAGCGTCTCGGTGTAAAAGCGTTTGCTGACCGCGTAATCAGACGCGATGATCGCCACGTGATGCACCCGCCATTCCATGTCAGCCGTTCCCCTCTTCCTGCTTTTGTTTTTCCGCCTGCAGCTGGCTGATGCTGAACACCTCGTCCAGCACGGGCCAGACCCACATATCGGCGATGAGCATGATCATACCGGGCACGCCCAGGAGGATGAGCAGCTGGTCCAGCAGCGGCGAAAACACCGCCGCCGCCAGGAAAAACGCCGCCAGGATGATGAGCGTGGCGGGCAGCACGCGCTTGGCCTTGCCGAAGAACAGCAGCAGCGCGTTTTTCACCATGGGGAACACGCCCATGTCCAGATAGACGATCTGCACCAGCACCATCAGCCAGATGCCGATGACCAGCAACATGCCCAGCACGATAAAGCCCAGGAAGAACGCCGAGGGCTTTTCCTCCACGGTGAAGAACATGCCCAGGGAGATGCACTCCATGGCCGCCAGGGCGCAGAACAGCGCCGAGACGGGCGCGGCCTGGCGCCAGCAGGATTTCCAGGCCTTTTTATAGTCGTGCCAGAAATAGCCGGGGATGTCCCGGACCGCCTTGAAGAGGACGGTGTGGCCCGCGCACAGCGCCGGGCCCACCAGCAGCGCGGCCAGCATATACAGCACCGCGGCGATGGCCAGCATGCCCAGGTATTGGCGGTACACCCAACCGAAGCTGACCACCAGCCCCAAGGGGATGCAGCACAGCGTCAGCAGCAGGCTGACACGCCAGATGGTGGAAAAATCCCGCGTCAGAATTTCAAAAAAGCGGGCGAAGCCCTTTTTCTGCGGCGCGTCCTTGGGCACGCCGGGGCCGGGCCGGTCAAAATTGCGTGAAAACAGTCCCATGGTTATGATTCTCTCCGTTTCTTTTATCGGTCCCCGCCGTAAAAGCGGCGATAGGGATTTTCCGTCTGCTGGGTGGGGGTGGGCCGCCTGTGCGAACGCGCGGCCCAGGCCGCGGCGCACACCAGCACCAGCACCAAGGCCACCGCTGCCAGCACGGCCAGGCAGACGAACAAAATCACTTTGCCCATCCTCAGCCCTCCCGCGCGGTGATGGCGTCCCACAGCTTTTCGCCGTCGGCGAGATAGGCCAGCACCTTTTCTTTCTTTTCAATGGCGCTGCCCTGCACGATGCGTTTTACCAGCGTGAAGTTTTGCAGCACCTCCTGCACGTCCCCGGCGTCGCCCTCGCCCAGCGTGGGCACCTTGCCCAGATCCATCCGCGTGAGCACCGGGCAGTCCTGCCAGGGAACGCCCAGCTTGTCCCATTCATAGGGGCCGTCCTCGGGCGGGCGGGTGCCGTCGTTATAGGCGAAGAAGCCGAACCGCTCCTGGAAATATTCCACGTCGTCCACCAGGTAGAACGCGCAGTCGCCCACCTCCAGGTCGCCCGACAGGCGGGTGGTGCTGGCCATGATGGTGTTGGGGTCGCCCTCCTCGGGGAAATCGTACTGCATCAAGCTCACCTGCACCTTGCCGTCGCCGTTGCGGTCGTCCGCGAACTGGGCGAGCTGCTGCTCCAGCGTGGCCAGCGTGCCCGTGGGCAGCGTGCCGTGGGTGATGACACCGATCTGGTAATCCGGGTGCTCCTGGTTGACGAAATCGTTGACGAACATCGCCGCCACGACCACAAGAACCAGGGCGAGAATGACGTGCCATTTGTGGTAGAACCAGAAATTCTCCCACTTCTGCTTTTTGGTCATGGGCGCCTGCGGCTGGGGCGGCTGCTGGGGCTCGGGCGCCTCGCCGCGGGTATACTGGTAACTTGCCATTACAACGCGATGCCTCTTTCCGTTTCCATTTCAGTTCCGTCCTTGGCCGCGGCGATGAGGGCGGCCACCTGCTCGCCCAAGGCGCGCTGGGCCGTGCGGTCCAGCCCGGCGGTCTCCAACGGGGGCAGCACGGTGATGTTGACATGGGCGGGCTTCATCAGGTTGTGGTTGGCCTCCATGATCCTGTAGCTGCCGTCGATGGCCACGGGCACCACGGGCGCGCCCGCCTTGCAGGCGATCTTGAAGGCGCCGGATTTGAATTCCAGCATGTGGTCGCCCTTGGAGCGGTGCCCCTCAGGGAAGACGATCATGCTTTTGCCCGCGGCCAGCAGCTCACCCGCCGCCCGCATGGATTCCATGGCCTTGCGGGGGCTCTCGCGGTCGATGAACACGCAGTCCAGCAGTTCCATCCAGCTGCGCACCAGGGGGATCTTTTTGGTCTCGATCTTCGCCACCAGGCCGTGCGGCTCGTCCAGATGCACCAGCAGCAGGGGAATGTCGTAATCGCCCTGGTGGTTGGGGGTGAAGACCACCGCCCGGTCCTTGGGGATATTTTCCAGCCCCTTCACCGTGACAGTGACGCCCGCCAGCTTCAGCAGCGTGGCCGCCCAGTGCTGGACATCATGGTCGATATAGGCCTTGGCGCCGGGGTCGTTTGCAGCCTTCAGCTTCCGGGCCTTGTTCATGCGGGGAATGAGGGCGATGAGCGCCCCAAAAAAGTATAAAAACCAGACGATCGTGCGCAGCAGCGCCATGAAATGCCCACCTTTTTAACCATATTATTTTTAATATACTGCAAAACGGACGATTTGTACAGCCATCCGCCGCCTTTCCGGGGCGGGGATTTGGAAAATTTTCGTGAAACTTTTAAAATTTGCGCCTGATTTCTTGTGCGATCCGGAGAATCCTTCTATAATAGTACCATGTATGGGAAATGTTCCCTGAACGTGTGCCAAATTGGACAAGCTACCCTGAGGGGGGATTTGGAATGCAGGATGTGATCCTTCGGCCGGCGGCGTCACAGGACGCGGGCCGGATGCTGGCGGTGTACGCGCCCTATGTGGAGCGCACCACGGCCTCCTGGGAATATGAGGTGCCCAGCCGCCCGGAATTTGCCCGGCGGGTGGAGGAGCACCAGGCCGCCGGCTTCCCCTGGCTGGTGGCGGAGGTGAACGGCGCGGTGCTGGGCTACGCTTATGCGGGGCGCTTCGGCGCGCGCCGCGGGTATGACTGGGACGCCGAGGTGTCCATCTACCTCTCCCCCGACGCCCACCGCCGCCACGTGGGCAAGGCGCTGTACGCCGCGCTGCTGGCGCTGCTGTACCGCCAGGGCTATCACAACTGCTATGCCCTCATCACCCACCCCAACGAGGCCAGCGCCCTGTTCCACAAGGCCATGGGCTTTCGGGAGCTGGCGCGGCTGCCGGGCGCGGGCTACAAGGCGGGCACCTGGCTGGATCTTTCCTATTTTTGGACGCCGCTGGCGCCCGCGGTGCCGCAGCCCACGCCCCCGGTGTCGTTTTACGACCTGGACCCCGGCGAGGTACGGCGCATTTTGGCGCGGGCGGCCCAGCTGATCACCTGGAGGGAGACGAACATATGAACGAGACGCTGCGCGCGCTGCAGGCGCGCAAATCCGTGCGGATCTTTACGGGCGAGCCCGTGGCCCTGGCGGACAAGGCCGCCCTCCTGGACGCGGCCCTGCAGGCCCCCACGGCGGGCAACCAGACGCTGTGCACCATCCTGGACATGACGGACCCGGCCAAAAAAGAACGCCTGGCCGCGCTGTGCGACCACCAAGCTTTTATTGCCGACGCCCCGGTGGTGCTGGTGTTTTTGGCCGACTGCCGCAAATGGTACGAGGCCTTTGCCACCGCGGGCTGCGCCCCGCGCGCGCCGGGCGCGGGCGACTTGCTGCTGGCCGCGGCGGACGCCTGCATTGCGGCACAGAACGTGGTGGTGGCCGCCGAGAGCCTGGGCCTGGGCAGCTGCTACATCGGAGACGTTTTGGAAAACTGCGCGGCCATGCGGGAGCTGCTGGCCCTGCCCGCCTTTGTGGTGCCCGCGGCCATGCTGGTGCTGGGCCATCCCACCGAGCAGCAGCGCGCGCGGCCCAAGCCGCCCCGCTTTGACGCGCAGTACGTCGTGCGAGAGAATACTTACGACGTGACGGCCCCGCTGTTTGAGACGATGTGGCGCGCCCGCGAGCCCGAAGCCGATTACGCCGCGCGCATGCAGGCCTTTTGCCAGCGCAAATACAACAGCGATTTTTCCCTGGAAATGACGCGCTCGGCGGAAGAATACCTGCGGGATTTTTTGCCGCATGAATGAGGTGCGCGGGCGCTTTGCGCCCAGCCCCACGGGCTTTTTGCACCTGGGCAATTTGTGGTGCGCGCTGCTGGCCTGGCTTTCCGCCAAGGCCGCGGGCGGCGCGCTGGTGCTGCGCATGGAGGACCTGGACCCGGCCCGCTGCCGGGCCGACTACGCGGCGCGGCTGCTGGACGACCTGTGCTGGCTGGGCCTTTCCTGGGACGAGGGGCCGGACGTGGGCGGCCCGGCGGGCCCCTACACCCAAAGCGCCTGCAGCGAAGTGTACGCCGCCGCGCTGGAACAGCTGGCGCAGCGGGCGGAGTTATACCCCTGCTACTGCACCCGGGCCGATCTGCACGCCGCCAGCGCGCCGCACCTTTCCGACGGCGCCGTAC
>CATXYA010000164.1 GCA_958403605.1 uncultured Oscillospiraceae bacterium | reverse complement strand
TCGTCCTCCTCGCCGAACAGCTTCACCGCCTCGCCCACGGTCTTGGCGGGCACGGTGATGTCGATGTCCTTGGCGGCCTCTACCTTTTTTTCGATGATGGCCAGCCGGTAGCCGTCCAGGGCCACCACGGTCAACTTTTCCCGCTCGATGCTGAACAGCTCGCCGGTGTGGGCGGGCTTTTTATCGTCCTGGGACACGGCGAAGAGCGTGGTCTCCACCATCTCGCGCAGCGCGGCGGTGTCCATATCCAGCGTGCGGTCCGCCCCGGGATTGGGCAGATCGGGGTAATCGCCGGGATTGAGGCCCATGATGTCGAATTCCGTGATGCCGCCCTTGATGGTGGTGGCGCCGGATTCCAGCGTGGTGATCTCCACCTCCTCGCTGGAGAGCCGCCGCACCATATCGCCCAGCAGCTTGGCCGACAGCACGGCGTCGCCCGGTTCCAGCACGTTGGCCTCGATCTGGGTGGTGATGGCCATTTCCAGGTCATAGCCCGTCAGGGTGAGGGTGAAGCCGTCGGCCTTTAGAAGGATGCCCTCCAGCACGGGGATGCTGCTACGCTGGGAGACGGCTTTGGAGACGCCGGCCACGGCGTTCGATAATAACGTGCGGTCACAAGTCAATTTCATAGATCGTCGTTCCTTTTTTTAGATTTTCAGGTTTTAGGCTTTAAAAGAGAATAATTAATCGCAGTAGTAATAGGGGCGGTGGAATTGTGGAAAGTGTGCCGTCCGTCCTTGTCCCGCCAACGAAAACAGGCTTTGCACCGCCCGGGAAAAGCGGAGGGAAAATTTGTGAAAAATGGGGGAAAGCTGAAGCTTTGCACAGGCCCTGTGGAAAACGCGTGTTGAATGTGGAAGAAACTGTTGAAAAAACAGCCCTTATCCGCGCACGTTTTTGGTGATGTCCTCCACCGTCTCGCGCAGGGTGGTGTCGATGGCGAGGCGCTTTTGCAGCGTGTTGACGGAGTAGACCACCGTGGAGTGGTCCCGGCCGCCGAATTCCTGACCGATGTCCTCCATGCTCATGCCCGTGATCTCACGCACGATGTACATGGCCACCTGCCGGGCGCTGGAAAGGCTGGCCCGCCGCCCCGGCCCGCGCAGCGCGTCGGGCGTGGTGTTGTAGGTGCGCGCCACCTCGGAAAGGATCTTCTCCACGGTGATGGGCACGGGCTGGCTCTCGCTCAAAATGTCCTTGATGGCGTTCTGCGCCGCGCCGATGACCGGCTGGATGCCCTCCAGCTTGCGGTAGGCGTCCAGCTTTTTGACGGCGCCCTCCAGCTGGCGGATGTTGTTTTTCAGGCGGTTGGCGATGTACTCGGCCACGTCGTCGGGCATGTCCAGGCCCAAAAGATCCGCCTTGCGGCGGATGATGGCGACGCGGGTCTCAAAATCGGGCGGCTGGATGTCGGCGATGAGCCCCATCTCGAAGCGGGTGCGCAGGCGCTCCTCCAGGCTTTTGATCTCCCGGGGCGCCCGGTCGGACGCCAGCACGATCTGCTTGCCCGCGTTGTACAGCGTGTTGAAGGTGTGGAAAAATTCCTCCTGCGTGGATTCCTTGCCGCCGATGAACTGGATATCGTCCACCAGCAGCACGTCCGCCGCGCGGTATTTGTTGTGGAACTCCGTGGTGCTGCCCTCGCGGATGGCGGAGATGATCTCGTTGGTGAACTTTTCGCCGTCCACGTAGACGATGTTGAAATCCGGGTGGCTGCGCTGGATCTCCACCTTGATGGCGTTGAGCAGATGGGTCTTGCCCAGGCCGCTGCCGCCCCAGATGAACAGCGGGTTGTACGCGCCCGAAGGGTTGGCCGCCACGGCCTGGGCGGCGGCGTGGGCGAACTTGTTGGTGGAGCCCACGATGAAGTTTTCAAAGGTGAAATCATAGGTGCCGCCCGGCGCGGCGGGCGCGGCAGCGGGCGCCGCCGGGGCCTCGGGCACCAGCAGCTCCAATTCCACGTCGAAGCCCAGCAGGTTTTTGAACGCGCTGCGCAGCAGGTCCAGATAGCGGTTTTGCAGGGTGGTCTTCACAAACGCGCTGCGCACGGCCAGCTGCGCCTTGTTGCCGTCGAAGGAGACCGGCTCGATATCCTGTAAAAACAGCGTGTAGGTGGCGGCGGGCACGTGCTCGCGGCAGTCTTCCTTCACCGCGGAGAAAAGCTCGTCAAATGAATTCATGTTTCGTGTCACAGCTCCCATTGTCAGGCATTGCAATAGATGTTCACAGTATAACATATTTTGGCTTTTCGTTCAACAAGTTTCCTTCCATAAGATATAGTATTATAGGCTTTGCGCGGGAAAATAACGGCGGCGGGGCGGATTTCCAGCATCCGCCCCGCAAAAAAAGTATTGACAAAATGCCTGTTTCTCCGCTATACTCTTAATTTGCAAGGTTCTGCCCGCGCCTTTTTGGCGGGCATTGGATAAAGCACCATCACACCCACAAGATATTGTGGAATCCACAGGAGGAAATGAATATGAAACGGACATTCCAGCCCAAAAAATGCCATCGCGCGAAAAAGCACGGCTTCCTGGCCCGCATGAAGAGCGTCAGCGGCCGCAAGGTCGTCATCGCCCGCCGCCGCAAGGGTCGTAAATCTCTGGCTGCGTAATTTGTAAAAGAGAGAAAGCGGGAAGGCGTTTGCTTTTCTGCAGCGCTTTCTTTTTCCGCCCGCTGCTTGCGCGGCGCGCGGAAAACGGTCGGCTCCCTGCGTTTTTTGCCTGCGCAAAAAACGCGGACGGTCGCCTCGCAAATCTTTAGCTGCGTAATTTGCAGGAGAGAGAAAGCGGGAAAGCGTGCGCTTTTCTGCGGCGCTTTCGTTTTCCGCTCGCTGCTTGCGCGGCGCGCGGAAAATGGTCGGCTCCCTGCGTTTTTTGCCTGCGCAAAAAACGCGGACGGTCGCCTCGCAAATCTCTGGCCGCGCAAGTACTTTTTGCGGCATTCTCACACCACCAGAACGGGAAGCTTTTGCTTCCAGCAGCGAAGGCCACCGCCCAGTGGCCTTTTTGCGTATCTATCGAAGGAGCAGAAGGGATCCCCCATGCGTTACACACCCCTGACCCGCAACAACGAATTTTCCCGCGTGTACGCGCGCGGGAAGTCCTGCGTACATGCGTACGCGGTGCTGTATGTCTGTAAAAACCGCTGCAAGCACACCCGGGTGGGGCTGACGGCCTCGAAGAAGGTGGGCAATGCGGTGGCGCGCAACCGGGCGCGCCGGGTGCTGCGCGCGGCGCTGTGCCAGGTGCTGCCCGCGGACGTGGGCGGCGTGGACATCGTGCTGGTGGCCCGCGGCGTGACGCCGCGGCTGAAGAGCACGAAGCTGGTGCCCGTGCTGCGCAAATTGCTGACAGACGCGGGCTTGCCGGTGCTGCCCGCGGAGAAAACGCCGTGATCCGGCGCTTTTTCATCCTCTGCATCCGGGGCTACAAAAAATTCCTCTCGCCGCTTTTGGGCGACAACTGCCGTTTTTATCCCACCTGCTCCACGTACGCCATCCAGGCGCTGGAGCGGCACGGGGCGTGCAAGGGCAGTATCTTGGCCGTCTGGCGCATTCTGCGCTGCAACCCCTTCGGCAAGCCGGGGTTCGACCCCGTGCCGCCCAAGGGCAAATGGAAAAACAGTCCCGAGGACCTGGAGCAGGCCGCCCGGCACGACTGATTTTCCACCAGCGCAGGCCGCAGGGTGGAAAACGAAGGCCTGGCATTAAAAAACGGTTTTCCACAACACCCATGATCGGCGATCCTCGCGACGTACCCTGTCGTGGAGAAGAAGCAGCGCCGTCACGCGGCGCGCAAGGTCGTGCGGAAGCAAGGAAGCTGTCCTCGTGACGCACCCCGCTGCGGAGCGGAAAAAACGCCGTCACGCGGCGCACGCTACTGTGTGGAAGCAAGGGAGCTAATCTCGCGACGCAAAAAAACCTCCGAAATGTACGCAGTCAGGCGCAATGCGTACCCTACATAAAAAAACCGCCCCGCGCCGGGCAGTTAGGACAATTGTATGCAGATCTTTGGTTTTCTCGCACCAGTCCTCGGCATCATTATGGAATTGATCTACCGGGTGGTGCAAAACTACGGCTGGACCATCATCCTGTTCACGCTGTTGTCGAAGGTGCTGCTGTTCCCGCTGCAGCTGAAGCAGCAAAAGAGCACGGCCCGCATGTCCGCGTACCAACCCATGATCCAGGAGATCCAGGAGAAGTACAAGGACGACAAGGAGCGCATGAATGAGGAAATGATGAAGTTCCAGCAGGAATCCGGCTTCTCCATGACGGCCGGCTGCCTGCCCATGATCCTCAACATGCTGGTCATCTTCGGTATGATCGAAGTGGTGTACCGCCCGCTGCAGTACGTGCTGCGCGTGTCCACGGACCTCATCACGAAATGCGTGGACATTGCCAACGCCGCGGGCGCGGCCCTGGACGCCAAAAACTACATGGTCCAGAACCAGCTGATCAACCTCATCAAGCAGGACCCCGGCGCCTACAGCAGCCTGCTGGGGGACAAGCTGGAAGCCGTCGTCAACTTCAAGTTCACCTTCTTGGGCATCGACCTCTCGCTGACGCCCAGCGAGGCCGGCTGGTTCAGCCTGGCCATCATCATCCCCGTGCTCAGCGTCGTCACCATGATCGCCTTCCAGATCTACACCATGAAAGCCAGCGGCCAGAAGATGCAGGGCAGCATGATGGGCATGACCTGGGTCACCAGCATCATGTTCGGCTTTTTTGCCTTCACGGTGCCCGTGGGCTTCTCGCTGTACTACACCGCGTCCAACATCTTCGGCTTTGTGCAGACTTTGGTGACGAAAAAGATCTATGACCCCGAGGCCGTGAAGCAGCAGATCGAAGAGGAGATCGCGGCCAAGCGGGCGGAGAAAAAGAAGAAAAAGCAAGTGCGTTTGAAGACCACGGACGGCGAGGAGATCACCAAGGCCGTCTCCCAGGCCGAGCTGGACCGCCTGCGCCTGGAAATGGCCCGCAAACTGGATGAGGAACGTTATCAGGACGAATAAGGTGAGAGGAGAAACTCCCATGCGTGAAACGATCGCAACCGGAAAGACCGTAGAAGAAGCGACAGAAAAGGCGCTGGCGGAACTGGGCATCTCGGCGGAAGAAGCCATGGTAGAGGTCATCGACCTGCCGCAGCGCAAGCTGTTCCGCACCATCCCCGCGAAGGTGCGCGTGACGGTGGACGAGCCGGAAGCGGCCCCCGCCGCCCCGCAGGC
>CATXYA010000163.1 GCA_958403605.1 uncultured Oscillospiraceae bacterium | reverse complement strand
GTGGAATTGGTGGGCAGCAGATAGACGGCCCCGTCCAGCGTCACCTGGTTGATGTCGGCGGTCTTATAATTGTTCAAGAACTCATACCCCGACAGGTCCAGCAGATACTTCTGCTGCTTGTCCTCCAGGGCAAAAACACCTAATGTATAGATGTCCGGCACCTCGCCGTGCTCCAGCAGGGATTCCAAATACCCCGTGCTGTTGCTGCCGGTATAGCTGATGAATTCCAGCTTGATCTCGGGGAACTTTTCCCCGATGACCTGCTCAAAGGCGGCATAGTCCAGGCCCGTGGCCAGAATGGTCAGCGGCTCATGCTCCCCCTGCGCCTGCGGCGTCTGCGTTGCCTCCGGCCCTTTGCAGGCGCCGAACAGCGCGGCGCACAGCGCCAGCGAAGCCAGCAGCGAAACTGCTTTGATGCCCAGCTTTTTCATAGCTTCCTCCTGGGGGGAAGGCCCCCTTATTTTGACTTCCCGTTCAATTCCACCAGCGTCCGCACCAAATCAGCCCGTTCCAGCGGCTTTGTCAGGTGCCGGTCCATCCCCGCCGCCAGCGCCGCCTTGCGGTCCTCCGCATAGGCGTTGGCCGTCATGGCCACAATGGGGACGCTGGCGGCGTCGGCCCTGCCGCTGGCACGGATGGCCCGGGCGGCCTCCATGCCGTCCATCACGGGCATCATCACGTCCATCAGGATCGTGTCGAAGCTGCCCGCCGGGGACTTGGTGAATACCTCCACCGCCTCCTGGCCGTTCCACGCCGGGGTGACCTGGACGCCGCAGTCCTCCAGCACATACTGGGCGATCTCCATGTTCAGCTCGTTGTCCTCGACCAGCAGCACCCGCATGCCGGAGAGATTCGCCTCGGCGCTGCCCGCGCCCGTTTCCCGGGATGGCGCCTGCTCGATGGGCAGCGCCAGCTGCACCGTAAAGGAGCTGCCCTGGCCGGGGGTGCTCTCCAACACAACGCTGCCGCCCATCAGGTCCAGCAGCTGCTTGACGATGGACATGCCCAGCCCGGTGCCCTGGTACTTGCTGCGGCTGCTGTCATCCTCCTGGGAGAACGGCTCGAAGATCTTTTGCTGGAATTCCTCGCTCATGCCCACGCCGTTGTCGGCGATCACCACCGTCAATTCCGCCCGTCCCTCCGCTGTCACACGGTCCCGCGCGGTAAACTGCACCGTGCCGCCCTCGGGCGTGAATTTGACGGCGTTGCCCAGGATGTTGATGAGGATCTGGCGCAGATGCAGCTCGTCCCCGCGCAGATAGGGCTGCGTGACGCCGGAAAAATCTTTTTTCAGAATGAGCTTGTGCTCCAGCGCCTGCCCGGCGATCACGCTGTAGCAGCCGTCCAGCAGGGAATCCACATAGAAGGGGCTCTCTTCGATCTGCACTTTTCCGCTCTCGATGCGGGACATATCCAGCACGTCGTTGACCAGGCTCAGTAAGTGGCGGGACGCCGAGGTGATCTTGGCCAGGCAGTCCCGCAAGCGGGCCGGATCGTCCATATTGCGGGTGGCGATATCCGTCATGCCCATGATGCCGTTGATGGGGGTGCGGATATCGTGGGACATGTGGGAGAGGAAGACAGTTTTGGCCTGGCTGGCCTCCTGCGCGGCGCGGGCCGCCTTCTCCAGCGCCACGTTGATCTCCGCCTGCTGGCGCATCCGCCGCTGGCTGGCGCGGTACCGCAGCACCAAAAGCGCCGCCAGCGAGATGGCGATCACGACCACCAGCGCGATCAGTCCCATGCCGATCAAGGCCTGGTTCATAAAGGCCTGCATCCGCGCGCTGACCACCTCGGAGGGCACGATGGACAGCAGCGACCAGCCATTGTTTGCCATGGGGGAGCTGGCGGCGTAGTAATGGCTGCCGTCCGCAGCGATGAATTCCAGGCTGCAGCTTTTCCCCTCCGCCACCGCCTGCCGCAGCTCCTCGTAAGAGCTGCCGTATTGGAACGTCAGCTTTTCCAGCGGCTTGAGCACATTGTACACGTCGCCGATGACGCTGCTGGGCGTCTGGCCGCGATAGATCTTGGTGCCCGCGCTGCTGATGATATAGTTTTCGCCCTGGCCCTCAAACGAGGGCACCTGCAGCTTTTCGTTGAACACGGCCATATCCCGCACCACCGCCACATGGGTCAGCGGCGCAGCGCCCGCTTCCAGTGCGGCAGGCGCCGCCATCCGCTGGACGAACACCATCTCGTCGATGGAACTTGTCGTGGTGGGCAGGGTGGTGATCTCCACCTGATGCTCCGGGGCCTGCGCGTCGATCACGGCGATGCTGCCCGACCAGCGCACCCGGTGGCCCCCGGCGTCGTAATAGTTGCCCTCTTCATCAAAGGCCAGCAGAGAAAGCCCCACCTGGCCAAAAGACGCCTCTTCGCGCTTGATGAACGCCGGCAGCTCCTCCCGTGTGGGGCACGCCTCCTGCAGCTGCGCTGCAAAAATAGAGGCCAGGTCCCACTGCGCCGTGGAGGCCGCATCCGCGGTGGAGACGACCTGGGCGGTGATCTCCTTCAAATAGGCCGTCCGCTCCAGATACACCTCGCGCTCCATGGAGCGGTAGAAGACACTGGTGAACAAGCCCATGGCGGCGACCAGCAGCAGCATGACCGCGATCTGGACGGGCGCCGCCAAAGCTCCCTTTTTCTTTTTACGGGGCAGTCCGCCCGCCCCTTCCCGGCCTGGAACTTCCTTGTTCATGGTGCCATCCCTTTCCGCCTGTGGCGGATCGTTTTTCCCCTTCCGGCGGGCCCGGCGCTTTTCGCCGCGGCCAGCTTTGCTCATATGTGTAAGTTTTCGTTTTTATTATACCGTTTCTCGCTCCGCAAGGCAAGATGCGGCGGGCCATCATTTTTTTGCTGCCGCCCAAATACCGCTCTTGTCTGCCAAAAAAAGCGGCAGAACGTGGATCTGTTTGACATCGGCCGGGGCTGCCGGTAAAATAGAAGTATCTGTTTGCCCCGTCCAAAAACAGGCGCTGCAGCCGCTGCGGCCGCTTTGGCCCCGGCGGCGCCGGAAAGGAGACCCATGAAGCAAGGCAAGTACCGCGTCATCTACCAGTTTTTTGCGTCGCAGATCCAATTCGGCTATTTTCAAAAAGGCGACCCGCTGCCCTCGCTGGAAGAGCTGCATGCGGTCTACCACACCTCTGTGCGCACCATCCGCGCCGCCTACCTGCAGCTGCAGAAAGACGGGTACATCCGCCTGTCGCCGGGCCGGAAGACCGTTGTGGTGTACGATATCTCCGCGCAGGAGGGGCGCCGCAGGGCGCTGGCGTATTACCTGGCGCGCAAAGACGTCATTCCGGTGCTCAACAAGGCCATCGACGTGCTGCTGCTGCCGCTGTTGGAAACGGGCTGCCGGCAGCTGGCCGCGCCGGCGCTCCGGCTGATCGGGGAGGCGGCGGGCGGCATTGCGCAGGGCGATTTTTATGCGTCTTTCCTCTGCGGCTACGCGATGATCGAGGCGACGGGAAATAAACTGGCCCTGCGCTTTTATCACGAGATCGTGTCCTTTTACCAGTTTCCGCACACCCTGACCCAGCGCATGCCCATGCCCCACGCCGGGGCCCGGCTCCGGGATCTGTCCCAAACGGCACTCAGTGCCTGCCGCAGCGGGGACCGGGATGCGCTCTACCGCGTTTACCTGGGGATGCTGGCTTATCTGGGCGAAACCGTGGCCGCTTATATCGAATTGGCAGCCGCCGAGCGGCCCGCGTGCGGGCAGGTCTCTTTTGAATGGAACGTCTACCGGGAGCGGCCCCAGCTGTGCTATTCCGTGGCGGCACAGCTGATCGAGCGCATCTGCCTTGCGCGGGAATACGCCCCCGGGGCCGCCCTGCCCTCCTATGCGCTTTTAACAAAAACTTACTCTGTTTCCTTCAGCACGGTCCGGCGCACCGCCGGCCTGCTGGAAGAGCTGGGCGTCACCGTCTCCCACCAAGGCATGGAGACCCAGGTGGCCCTCCGCGCACCCGGCCCGGCGGCACTGCGGCGGCCCGCCGTGCAGCGCATCCTCAAAGATCTTCTGGATGTGATGCAGATTCTCTCCCTCTCCGCGGAGCTGCTGCCCCAGCTGCTCGCCCTGGCCGTGCCGGAGAGCCTTCCGCCCTGCGCTGCCCGGCTGCGGGCGCTGCTGACCGCCGGGGACGCCCCCGCGGCGTTCGCCGCCTGCATCGGCCTTCTGCAAAAAACCAGCCCGGCCCCCACGCTCAAAGAGGTCTGGGGCAAGCTTTACGAGGCCCTGCTGCTGGGCCTGCCGCTGCTGGCTGCCGCGCCGCCGCCAGACCCCGCGCCGCTGGCCAATGCGCTGGCAGAGGCGCAGCGCGGCCTGGAGGCCGCCAGCCCCGCCGTTTTCTGCGGCGCACTGAAACGGGCGGTCCCGCTGATCGCCGCGCAGGCAAACGCGGCGGCATCGCTGGCCGCCCAAAACGCCGATACGTTTTAAAAAAGGAAGCCCTGCGCATCCGCGGATGCGCAGGGCTTTTTCTTCTTTTCGCGATGATCCAAACTGCGTTTTTACTCGATGGGCTTCATCGTGGGGAACAGCAATACGTCGCGGATGGAGGCGGAGTCCGTCAGCAGCATCACCAGGCGGTCCACGCCGAAGCCCAGGCCGCCCGTGGGGGCCAGGCCGTATTCCAGCGCGGTGACGTAATCGTAATCCACTTGGGCGTTGGTGCCCGGCTCCTCGGCGCGCTTGGCGGCCACCTGGCGCTCAAAACGGCCCTTCTGGTCGATGGGATCGTTCAGCTCGCTGAAGGCGTTGCCGAACTCGCCGCCGTTGATGAAGTACTCGAAGCGCTCGGTGAAGTTGGGGTCGTCGGCCTTGCGCTTCGCCAAGGGGCTGTTTTCCACAGGATAATCGTAAATAAACGTGGGCTGGATGAGGTTTGCCTCCACAAACTCGTCGAAGAACTCGGCCAGCACACTGCCGCGGGTGGCGTCCGCAGGCACCTTGACGCCCTTTTCCGCCGCCGCCGCGCGGGCGTCCTCGTCGGTCTTCCAAGCGTAATAATCGCAGCCGGAGTACTTTTTCACCGCCTCCACCATGGTCAGGCGCTCCCAGTGGGACAAGTCGATCTCCGTGCCCTGATAGGTGATGGTGGTGGTGCCGCACACCTTGGCTGCGATGCGCTTGTGCATCTCCTCCACCAGGTCCATCATGCCCTTGTAATCGGTGTAGGCCTGGTACAGCTCCACGGTGGTGAACTCCGGGTTGTGGCGGGTGTCCATGCCCTCGTTGCGGAAGATGCGGCCCACCTCGTACACACGGTCCATGCCG
>CATXYA010000162.1 GCA_958403605.1 uncultured Oscillospiraceae bacterium | reverse complement strand
AAAAAAGGGAATAAGAGCCCCTGGAAAGGGGCGGTGTACTGTGTGCGGCCCAAGCACCGCCTGGCCCGCTGGGGGCTGTACGGGCTGGCGGTGTGTGCCCTGGCGGGCGTGCTTACTTCCTGCATGACCCGCATTTTGCAGGAACCGGCGGATTTTGAGGGCGTGCCCTGCCAGCCGGAACCGGCGGTGGAAAGCCGGGACACCGGGGACCCGGCCCGCCCCTATACCCTGCAGACGGCGCCGCCCTACACGGTGGCGGTGGACGCGGGTCACGGCGGCATGGACACCGGCGCCCACTGCCGCCATATCGAAGAGGTGGTGGTGTGCGAGCGCACCGCCGACGCCCTGTACGCCTGGCTGGAGGCCGACCCCAATTATGACCCGGTGCGCACCCGGCCCAACGGCGAGGACCTTTCCATCGCCGACCGCGTAAAAACAGCCACCGAGCACAAGGCCTCGCTGTTGCTGAGCCTGCACGCCAACTATGACGGCAGCACCTCGCAGTCGCACGGGTTCGAGTGCTTCCCCACGCCCCCCGGGCGCGTGTATGCCGAGGAATCCATGCGCGCGGCCCAGTGTTTGGCCCAGGCCATGGGGCAGGCGGGTCACCGCCTGCGCGGCGAGACGGGCATCCGCTTTGCCTATTACAGCGGCAAACGCAAGCGCGTGATCGACAGCACCATACCAAGGTGCGGCAGGATAAAAGCTTCGGCATCGTCGAACAGCCTCATTGCCCCGCCGTGCTGCTGGAACAGTGCTTTTTATCCAACTGGGAGGATTACGAGCGCTGGGCCACGCCGGAGGGCTGCCAGCGCGCGGGCCGCGTGTATTACGAGGCCGTCTGCGCCTATTTCGGCACCCAGCCCCTGCCGGAAAGCGCCGCCACCCCGGCGGCATAACGAAAAAAGCCCGGAAGACCTGTTGTAAAACAGTCTTCCGGGCTTTTCCATCGCTCATTCCATCACTCATTTTGAGCGATGGGATGAGCGATGCTATGAGTGATGGCGTAGATTCCTTTCGCATTTCCGTGCCCATTGTAGGGGCGGCCATTGGCCGCCTTGGCTTGTTAAATTTCAGAAGAGGGTTTCCTAGGATTTGGCTCCCTCTGACGAGGCTGCGCCCACAGGCGCGTGTCGGAGTGCAACCGGGCGAACGCCCGGCACTTAGCACGGAGACGAGCTGTCTGCGATAGCAGACTGAGGGAGAGAAAACGCCGTTATTACAGCCAGCGTTAGAACTTGCTGCGGGCTCTCTCCCTCCGTCACGGCTGCCACCGTGACACCTCCCTCGTCAGAGGGAGGCTTAGAGGGTGCTGCTGGACAATGGGCGTGTGCGGCGGTATGATAGTGAAAACGGGGCGGAGGAAGGGAAAGCCATAAAGATTTATACAGTGGTCGGCGGTGTGGATGGAGTCGGAAAATCCAGTTTGCTTGGAATATTGAAAGCGGAACGGATGGACCTAGGCTTTCTTGCAGACGCCGCGGTGGAGCGCATTGAGAACGCGCTGGCGGAGGGCGTGAACCTTACGCAGGAGACCACGCTGGCGGGCGGCTATCCCAAACGGCTGGCGAAGCGCGCCAAGGAGGCCGGGTACTACGTGCGCCTATATTACGTGGGGCTGGATGGGCTGGAGGAAGCTTTGCGGCGCATTGAAAACCGCGTTGCCAAGGGCGGGCACGATATTCCCCGGCATGACGTGGAGCGGCGTTTTCAACGGCGTTTCCGGGATGTGTGGAAAGTCCTGCCCTACTGTGACGAGGCCAAATTTTTCGACAACAACAACGGTTTTTCCCTGGTGGCGGAATACCGCAACGGCGAGGTCCTCCCGTTGGGGGCCGATGGGCCGCAATGGCTGCAAGAGCTGCTGCGGGCGGAACAAAAATGAAAAGCGCGTCTTGAAAAGGGCCTTTCGGCCCAAAACAAGACGCGCTTTTTTGTTGAAAACGTCCAACCCGTGCGCCGCCGTCAGCGGTTTCTTGCCCGTAGAGGCGGCCATTGGCCGCCTTGGCGCGTCAAATTTCAGAAGAGGGTTTCCTAGGATTTGGCTCCCTCTGACGAGGCTTTAAGGTGCCCCCCGTCAGCGGCTGATTTCCTGCTGGGGGGCCGCTTTACGGGGCTTTTTCTCAACCACCAGCACCGAGTCCAGGGCGTCCACGATCCTGTAAAGGGTCGCGATGGTGGGGACGCTTTTCTTGCTCTCGATGCGAGCAATGACCGACTGCGTCATGCCGCAGGCCGCCGCCAAGTCCCGCTGGGACCAGCCCCTTGCCCAGCGCAGGTGAATTATTTCATCGATCAAGGCGATCCATTGTTCAGGCATGGGCGCTTCCTCCTGCATTGACTCCTGTTTCATAAGATGTAAACTGCGGCAAAAACAGCTTTATTGAAATTCTATTCCGTGAACTGGGCGGCGGACGTCGGCGGCGTCTAAAATGGCGGCTTCCAACAGGCGGGAACAGTTCAGCTTTTTTTCCGAGGCCAAATCGCGTACCCAACCCGGAATTGTCACTGTCGTTTTAACGCGTCGGTTATCAATCTCGTCTGCCACCAATTCCGGATATACCGTTACCGGGCTTACCAGGTAACCGGGCGCGGTATCGCGGTCGACCGCGGGCGTTTTCGAAGGCTCCGGCAGGCATTCTCCGTCTTTTTCCATACCGTAAATATGCAGGCCCAAGGCGTCCTCTGCTTCCAGTCGCGCCTTTTCAAAATCTGTACCATAGCTGATACAGCCGGGCAAATCTGGAAAGCTCACGGCATAGCTACCGTCGCCCGCCGGTTCAAATATCGCCAGATAAGTTACTTTTCGCATGTTTGGCACTCCTTTCCGTCCATAGCCGAGCATTATGGCAGCCCGGCCTGTTTCTTAATGCTCTTGAGCGTCCCCAAGGGAAGATCACCGCCGTGCGCTGGAACCGTGACTTTTCCCGGTTTAGTGGGATGCTTGAGTTGAATGTGGGAACCTTTGGTACGGCCATCTACTTCGCACCAACCATCTTCATGAAGCAATTTCAATACTTCCCGCACAGTCATAGCCATTCTCTCCCACGTTTATATTATACGTATATTTTACACGTGTGTCAACTTCTCAATGAAGTTTTTATACCTATTCTCTTAGATTCCTCAAAAACTTGCTTTTCTTTTACAATTATTTCAAGTCTTTGGGAATAAACTTTTAAGACATAAAGCTCTTCTGTTCAAAAGTCCCATTTACATTTTCCCATGTAATATACTCCGTTCCAATTGCTCGTTGAAAATATCCTGATAAATCCTCATCATAATATAGATGTTGTCCCGGTTGAAGTTTTGTATTAACTCCTGAACTCGGCGCACTTATTACCAACATAAAAACCAGCGCTAAAGAAAGCAAAACTAATAAAGTCAACTTTTTATTACAACAATTTTTCTGCATGATTAACGTAAGGCGTTCTTCTAAACTCGCTGCTCCCAATGCGGACACGGTCTGCGAAACCTCTGGCCCCGTTCCCATTTCCAGTAACATGCGCGCATAGCTTTTCTTCCCAGTACCCGCAGGGCCGCATCGTCCGCCGCCAGCTCCATGTCCCGCTGGAACAGCGCGGCCAGCACCCACACCAGCGGGTTGAACCAGTGCACACTGCACGCCAACAACACCGCATATTTGAGCAAGGGATGAAAGCCCCGGATATGCGCCCGCTCATGGGCCAACACCTGGGCGACGATGCCGTCCGGTTTTTCTTCGATAGAATACGGCAGCACGATCAACGGGCGCAGCGTCCCCACGCAAAAGGGTGCCTCCTCCATGTGGGCTTTCACGACCCGTACCCGGCGGCGGCAGGGGTGCCGGGCCAGCCAATTTTCCGCCGCGGGATTGTCCAACGGCAGCGCCACGCGCCATTTCTGATACATCTGAAAATGGACTGTCAGCTGAAAAAGCAGGATCCCAACAGCGCCCACCAGCCAAAGCGCAAACAGCCCGTTCGCGCTGACCGCCCCCACAGTCTGCTGAGTGGCGTTATACAAGCCCCCATAGACATAATTGAGCATCGGTTTTGTTTTTTCCGCGGTCACGGGCACCCACACAGGGATCAACAGCCGGCACAAGGCCAGCACCCACAAAAACACAAAGACCTGCGGCGGAATTTTCTCCCGTAAATATGTACGGGCCAAGACAATGCATAAGATCAGCGGAATGGCCGCCAGGCTGGTATGAAGCAAGGTCGTCATGCCGGAAACCTCTTTTCTCGTTCTGCAAAATGCGAATCGTTGTTCTATTTGTTCTATTGTAATAAAATCTCACGGGAAATACAAGGGGAAATAGAAAATTTTAGTTAAAATATAAAAAATCACGCGGCAAGCCACCGCGGGCTTTATATGCCGCTAAAGCTCCCGTTGCTAAATGAGGCGGTGAACGGTATAATAAAATAAAAGCTTTTAACATTTGATCAGGAGGCGGACATATGGAAAAATTAGAACGGAGAAAATCCGCCGTTGCTTTTGCCGATGCGGTCAATTCTATCGAAGGCGTCCCGCCTTCCGCTTTGGCAAAACGGCTGTCAGCACAATGGCAGCGCGGGGAAATTTCTTCTGATGAAATGATCCGTACTTTGGTACGACACTATAAAGAACTGGGAAAAACAACATGAATCAAGACCCCTTTTGTTATCCGGGCACCTCTGTTCTGAAAAACAAACTTGATATCCGACAAGGGCCTTTGCTTGAAAAAGCGGAGACCGATCTTTCCCGTGCCAAAATGACGATTCTGTATAACGCCCCTATGCAAAATTTTGATATGCAGGCGCTTTTACAGATCCATCATTTTTTGTTCAGTGATGTGTACGAA
Source organism: uncultured Oscillospiraceae bacterium (assembly GCA_958403605.1). Classification (GTDB taxonomy): domain Bacteria; phylum Bacillota; class Clostridia; order Oscillospirales; family Ruminococcaceae; genus Ruthenibacterium. Next base: position 459 of record CATXYA010000162.1, on the reverse strand, counting down.
TGGGCTGGAAGTTTGCGCACGATCAATATCTCGAAAAAAGAGGCAGTTTTAGCGGGAAAAAGCGTTTGGTATGAGGACGCTCTTAATTTGTTGGAAAGCCTGCACAAAGCATGTGCAGCGATCAACACTACGAATTGGAATACCGAGGATAAACGTAGATTTTGTATGCAAGCTGCCCATGCTTTTGCACCCATTTGGAAAGTTCATCCTTTCCGGGAGGGCAATACACGTGCCGTTGTCGTTTTAATGGCCCTTTTTACAGAGAGTAAAGGATTTTATGTGGATACTCTACTGATCTCGTCTTGCGCTGGATACGTTCGTGATGCTTTTGTACTTGCTTCTGCCGCAGAACCTGATTTCTATCCGCTCATAAAGTTCTTGAATGACGCAGTATCACGGGTACCATTCAAATTGACGGAAGAGTTGACCGCAGCAGAATTGCAGCATCGGCAAGAGGCT
>CATXYA010000161.1 GCA_958403605.1 uncultured Oscillospiraceae bacterium | reverse complement strand
CGGCGCTCTCCACGCGGGTCATGGCGCCGTAGGCGTCGTTGAATTCCCGGCTGGTGAAATCGCTGAGCACGAAGCGGCCATAGTACGCTTCATTGACCGCGCACACAGCCAGCACCGCCGCAGCCGTCAATGCAAAGGGCAGGCACAGCGCCGCGCACCGGACACCTTTCTGCGCGGTGTCCCGCTCCCAAAAGCCGAACGCCGCCAAGGCCGCGGTGGCCGCCAGGGCGAAGGGCAGCAGCCAAACGCCGTCCTCGCGGTTCAGCCAGTTGGCCGCCAGGCCCACCCCCGCCAGCAGCAGCCAGCCCCAGTTCGTTTTCAAGGGAGCCTTGCGCCGCAGCGCATAGCCGATGTACCCCGCAAAAAACAGCAGCGCCAGCGCGGGGGTGATGTTGTCGCGGTAGACGCGCAGCTCTACCTCGGCGGCCATGGCCGCCGGGTTGTACAGCAGCACGGCAAAGGCCAGCAGCCGCAGCCGGTTTTGCCGCAGCACGGGAAACAGCGCCGCCGCCCCCAGGGCCGCGGCCAGCGTGTACAGCAGCTGCCCGCCCAGCAAATACGGGACGTGCAGCAGGTGCAGCCCCGCCAGCCAGATGGGAAACAACGGATATTTGCTCAGCGTCAGCCAGCCGTACTCCCCCAGCCATTGCCCCTGAGAGATGCTGACCGCCGCTTTGTACATGAAGGTATCGTCCAGCAGCGCGCCGTTGGGCGTGAGCAGCAGCAGCTGGGTGGCCCCCAGCGCCAGGCGCGCCAGTACCAAGGCCGCCGCCAGCAGCCAGCAGGCCCGGCGGCTCCAATCTTGTTTCAGCCAGGTGCGCAAGGGCGCGCCTCCTTCCGGTCTATTTTTGCAGCTTCTCCACGCTCTCCACCAGATATTTCTGGTGGCGGAACGTGATGTCGATGAGCAGCGAGAGGTATTTCAGAATGATGGACAGCAGCAGGAACACCCCGAAAAAGCCCACCGTCAGCACCAGCATAGTGGTCGTCCAGCCGGCCACGGGGTTGCCGCCGCCCAGATACACCGCCAGGGTGTAAGCCAATTCCACCAGGGTGCCCAGCAGCATCAGCCCCGTGATGGCGAAGCTGAGCTTCGACGCCGCGTTGGTGTACAGGATCAGCGAGTCGATGGCGAGGCTCCAGCGCAGGGGCTTGTTGGCATCCGCCGCGTGGCCCACGCTTTTGTCGTACAGCGCCTTGACCTTGAGGCCGCTGGCCGCGTAGGCCGCCTTGCGGTACGCCGGGGTGGGCGACACCGCGTGCACGCGGTTCAGCGCCCGGCGGCTCACCAGCCGGAAGGCGTCCGTCTGGATGGGATATTTCGAGGACGAGGTGGCGTTGAACAGCCGGTAGAACAGGCGGCTGGAGAGGCTGCGGCTCTTTTCCGGCCCCACGGACACGATGTCGTACCCCGTCAGCGCCGTCTCGTAGGCCCGCCAGATGAGCGCCTCGTCATAGCTGGCGTCCAGCGAATCGAACTCATACAAAAAATCGCCGATGGCCAGGTCCAGCCCCGCGTTCATACACAGCTCCACGCCCTGGTAGAGGCTCATGTTCACCAGCGTGACGGACACCGCCGTCCCCGCCTGCTGCACAAACTGCTTCACCGCCTCGGCGCTGCCGTCACGGGAGGCGTCGTTGACCAGAATGATCTCATACTGCCGGCAGTGGGCGTCCAGCACGCGCGCCAGGCGCTGCAGAAACGGCGCCACCCGCGCCGCGTCGTCCCGCAGGTAGGCCACGGCGGAGATGAAGTTGGATTCTTTGTTCCCTGTCATTTACAGCACCTCGTCCAAATCATAGACTGTATTGATCTTGCCGGAGAGCACGCTGACGAATTTGGGCGCTTCCGACAGCACCCGCACCACCGTGGGGCGGGAATCGTCGATCTCGCTGGCCTTGAGGATGGGCTTCATGCTGAACAGGCTGCCCTTGTAGGCGAAGCCGAACTCCTCTTTCAAATACGTCCGCGCCAGCTGGCTCATGTACGGCCAGGCGCTGGCGGGCTTGGCCGGGCACTCGTTGCAGTTGTACAGGCTGCCCGGGCGGCAAAGCCCGCCGCTGCGCTCCTGGCAGGGGAAGGTGGGCAGCGCGTCATAGCTGGTGACGTGCGGCGTGAAGGTGACGCTGGTGAGGCTGTGCAGGCCCGTCTGCCCAAAGGGCATGATAGAGAAAAACGGCCCGTCCATCACCGTGATGCCGGTGTTTTTCAGCGTGTCGTCCACGGTGCACAGAATGATCTCGCACAGCTCGTATTTGATGCCGAACGGCTCGTAGCCCAGCAAGGCGTGGATGTCATTGACGCCCGCATAGGTGGCGTTGAGCAGGTACGGCGCCTTGGCCGCGCTGCCGTCGGAGATGCGCACGCGCCATTCCCCGCCGCCCTGTTCCACCGCCGTGGGCTGGACGCCGAAACGCAGCTCCACGTTTTTCATGGGCGCCAGCAGTTCCAAAAAATGCGCTTTCAGCACCTGGGCGTCGTAGGTGTACTCCCGGGTGAGGAAGGCCCCGTCGCACATGCCGGGCTTAAAATATTTTTCCGGTGACACGTCGTCGCAGCGGATGGACGCCGCCTTGCAAAAGCGGCGGAACTCCGCCGCGTTCGTCCAGCTGTAGTGGGCCGCCGTCGCGTATACCTGGTCGAAATCCGTGCGTTCGCAGAAGGCGAAATCCCGGTGGAATCGCTCGAAATAGTGGGCGCTCTTGATGGCCGTGGAATAGCTGCGCGGGTAGTGGTAACCCATGTGCACCCGCGCCTGGTTGATGTAGGTGGCGCGCATAAAGGGCGCCGCGTCCCGCTCCAGCACCAGCACGCGCTCGCCACGGCCCCCGCACTGCGCGGCGGCGTACAGGCCGTACAGCCCCGCGCCGAGGATGATCTTGTCATAGCTCATGGCATTCATCCTTTCGGGGCATAGCGGCCCATGGCGTTGGCGAAGAGGATCTTGAGCAGGTCCGCGTCGCCGCGCACGCCCTTGATCTTGGTGGGCGTGGCCCCTTTGGCGGGGTACACCCGCGCCACGGGGATCTCGCAGGCCTTGAGGCCCAGCTGCGTGGCCCGCACGGACAGGTAGGCCAGCAGCTCATACCCCGGGAAAATGTCCCGCAGCGGCTGCACCTGCGGGTGCACGAGATAGCGCCGGGAGTAGGCGCGGTAGGCGTTGGTGGTATCGGTAAAGTGCTGGTGCGCCGTCAGGCTGATGACGGGCGCGTGGATGCAGCGCACGGCCAGCCAGCGTTTGGGCGGCGTATTCACCGCCTTGCCGCCGGGGATGAAACGGCTGCCCTGCACCAGGTCGTACCCCTCATCCAGCTTCTGCAGAAAGGCGGGGATGTCTTCCACCGAATCCTTGTTGTTGCCGTCCACGGTGACGACACCCTCATACCCGCGCTCCAGGGCAAAGTGCAGCCCCATGCGCAGCTGGGCGCCCTGCTTGCCCGGCCCTGTTTTCACCAGCAGCGTGTTCACGCCCAAAGCCCGCAGCCGCCCGGCCTCAGTGGAGCCGTCCGCGGAACCGCCGTCGCACAAAATGAGGTCCGCCTGCTTGTCCACGCCCGCGTCCTGCGCGCGGCGCAGCTCGGCCAAGATGCGCTCCCCCTCGTTGATGACAGGGATCAGCACACAGTACCGCGTCTGCTTCGGCGCGTACTCTTCACAGGTATATTCCGGCACTCCGGCCATGCCGCGCACCTTCATGCAAACACCTCCGCCACGTAGGATAAAATGGGTTCCAGCACCGCCAGCGGCTGGGTCTTCATTTCAATGGACACAAAGCCCGCATAGTTCCGCTGCCGCAGCAGCGCCGCCAGCTCGCGGTGCACGTCCCGCCGCCGGATGGGGGCCAGCTCCGGTTCACTGAGGTGGATATGGCTCACCAGATCGAGGCTGCCTGCCAGCGTGTCCAGCTGTTCGCCGTTGGTCAGCAGCGTGCCCACGTCGTAGTTGACCGCCAGCCCCGGCACCTGCCGCGCATAGCGGAAGGCCTCGGCGCTGGTGTTGCAGAAATTCGTCCCGTACACCGGCGGGTTGGCCTCCAGGGCAATGTGCACGCCCTTGGCGCGGGCATAGGCGCTGATTTCGGCAAAAAAGCCCATGGCGTCCGCAGGCGCGGCGTCCGCGGGCACAAAGCGCTGGCGCGGGCAGCCGAAGACCAGGCTGGGGCAGCCCACCGCCGCGGCAAAGTCCACGGCGCGGCGGGTGTACGCCGCCAGGCGCGCCGCGTCGGCGGGCACAAAGATGTTGCCCGCCTGGCCGTACCAGATGCTTTGCAGCGAGGGGATGGCAAGGCCGTACGCCTCCCGCAGGAAAGCCGCCTTGCGTGCCGCCTGGGGCAGCTTTTGATAGGGCCGCGCGCCCACCAAACGCGTGGGCGCAGCCTCCAAGCCCGTAAAGCCATAGCGCCGCAGCAGCGCCCAGGCCGCCGCGTCCTCCGCCTCGGCAAACCCGATATTCGAGACCGCCAATTTCATTTTATCACTTTGCTCCTTTTGATTCGCTCTTATCCTTGATATAGGATCACCTTTCCAACGGCAGCATCTTTCACGCGAAGCTGCGTGCAATTGCTCGGCTGGCCTGACAAAATGATCCTTCCGATGCCGCGGTCCATAAAGATCATCAGATGCGCCGATTCTGCTTCTGCCGGCCGGTAATATCCTTCGCCGGTACCGCCCCGCTTTTGTTTTTGGGAGTCATCGAACACAAAAACAGCCCGGTTCCAAGTCGTAAAACGATTTTTATTGGTGAGCCATCGGTTTTCCCACGACAATGTCACATCCACATAGCAAGGCCGTTGTTCTTCTCCCATCACGGTGATCATTACATTATTTTCGTCCAATTGCTCTGCCGTCAGCGTGACCTCGGTCTCCAGCACGTTGGCATTTTCCCCTTCGTACTGCCACAATGTCCATAAATCATAGTTTTCCTGGCGGTAGTAATTCGAAAACAATTCCCGGTAAAAGCCCCAACTGGCGTTGACCGTCCAGGGCTCCCACAGCCATTTTTGGAAGTTGGTTGTCTGCACATAAGGATACTTGTTTTCGACAAAATCCGCAATATATCTCTCAAATTGCGGTTTGCCCAGTGCATGGATGATATAATCACAGCCTGTTGGCTGAAATTCGCCCCGCATATCATCCAACGCCGTGGCGTAAGTGGAAAACAGCGGCTCACTTCCTACCTGGCGCTGCATCTGCCGCAAGGCTGCCGCCGAGCTGGAGACCCCTTCCAAGACCTCGAGATAGTACTCCGTTTGCTCGGGAATCTTCTGTGCGCGGTAATCCAGCGCCAAGGAGATATCCTGAA
>CATXYA010000160.1 GCA_958403605.1 uncultured Oscillospiraceae bacterium | reverse complement strand
AGGATATGTGTACCTGCTTCTCGCATAAGACATTGCCAGTTTCATGGAATCTTAGCGTTTGCTCAGAAATGGAATCCAATTTAGTTGGCAAATCATATTGCCTACACTCCTAAAAGCATTCGGAAAAGTATTTCCATTCAGTGGGAAAAATTTCTTCTAAAATATACTTTAAAGCACAATAACCATCCGTCACTAGGAAGCGCTGGAATTCTCAAATGTCCCGCGACTCTAATTCGTATCGCACTTTCTTTTTTGCCCTCTTCTGGCGTAATGCCGCCTGCAATTATTTTTGAGACGATACCTTGCAGTATGCGCTGGAGCCGTCCTTCTGTGGTCATTCCGTTTCCTGGGCTGTCTTTGCGATCAAAAGGCCTTTTTTCCTGGCGTAGCTGTTGATTTCCCGCAGAAGGTCCTTTCTATAGATTGCGCATGCGGCATGGATCTCCCGGCCCTCTTCGCTACAGGGATATTCAGAATACAGGATAAAGTTGAACTGATCCATCTTTTTTATGATATATTCATTTCCTTCGAACTCTCCATTTCTTATATGATAAGAAACAACATAGTTGACGATATCGTCATAGAGTTCTTGCGTGTTGATTTCAGCTCGTAAAAAACTAGCTATTACCTCCATTGCAATTCCCCTTTTCTATACGGCTTAAAAATGGCACAGAAGAACTAATGATATGAGGGCGTACTTTTTAAACAAAGAAACGACTTTTTTAATCCAAGGATTGAGTCTTCGGAGAATTGTTTTTGAGCAGCAACTCGGAAAAGTATACGACACGCTTCCATCAATTCGGACTTTACTTTTTCAAGTGGGACCATTGCCGTAAAAAAAACAGATCTTACGGAGACAGCTTCTCGGATAAATTGTAGCTCACAATTTCCGTCTCCGATAAAAACACCCTTTATCAAAAAAGGCCCGTCCATAAAATGGAATTCAAAGTTTGTCAGATCATCTTGGCAAAATTTTAAAAAATTGTTGGCCCACCAAGCAACGATCGTTACCGGGAAATCATTCCAACAATTTTCCGGAAAAAAGAAATCGCCAATTTAAAAAAAGATTTCACCGGTTATCGCGCCAGTTGGACTTTGATGAATGCTGTCTTTGTTAATGATGATATCGATCAAGCAGTTTTCACCTTCGTTCTGTATCGAAGATATGCAATTTTAACTTTATCCAAAAGCGAAGAATTGTACGCAATGTCACGAAAACTTTTCAAATATGACGGCCTTTAAGCCACTCATCGCTCTTCTCTTCGACAAGTTTGAGCACACCGCGATTAGAGGTGAAAAAATATAGCTACAGGACTTTTTGGATATAGAAGCTTTCTGCTGTTATTGTATCACAGCAGTTTAAACACTGTAAAGGGAAGCCGTTGTTTGCTTCCAAACTTATGATCCTAAAAATTTGCTAAAAAAGGAGCAAGCTTTCCGCTTGCTCCTTTTTATTTCCCGGCTAATCAAAAAGCTGTTCCGTCAAAGGCCGGTATTGGGGGAGGAATTGCAGATAGCGTTCCAGTTCCCTTAAGATGGTTTTTTGCTCTTTTCCATTTGCGCTGCTGGGGCTGTGGCCGCTGCCGGTGGCTTCCAAAACGTCATAAGCAATTTCCAGTAAAAGAGTCGAACAAAATTCTTCCCCGTCGGTAATGAATTCACAGCGGTAGTCTGGGTCTTCTCTTCTCAAATCGTCGATCTCGATCAAGACATAGCCGAGCTTGTCAGACCACAGCAGCTCCAGGCGTACGGAGCTTTTGATATATTCGCCAAATACTTTGATGATCTCTTCAATTTCATCGCGTCTCTGCGCCATGTGCTTTCACCCTTTCTTCTTGACAGTGATTATAACTGTGAGATTTTTTAACTTTATGAATCCATTATAATCTGTCCTTCCAAAGGTTACAATATGTCAAACGGACTTTGTTGGGAGGATGTGCGGTGGCCGTAGACTATGGAAGCATCGGGAAAAGGATCAGGGCCGCCCGCATAAAACGCGGCCTCACCCAAGAACAAATTGCCAATAAAATTGGCGTGACCGCCCAGCATATCAGCAACATCGAGACCGGGAATTCCCGCGTGAGCCTCTCCGCCCTGATCGGCATTGCGGAAATTTTAGAGGTCTCGGCGGACGACCTTCTTTGTGATACCGTATTGAGGACAGTCACGGTATTTCAGCAAGAGGCCCAGGATATTTTGAGTGAATGCAACGAATATGAAGTGAGAATTTTGGTGGATATTTTAAAGGCCGCGCAGCAGTCCCTGCGTAAAACAAAGTTGTTTGAAGGCAATTTTATAGAACCGGAATGAAAGCGCCTGTCAAGGGCGCTTTTTCTATGCGTGAGGATAGGACCATAGAACGCGGCGGAAATCCTGCACCGTTACATACCGCCAAGAGCAATAAAAGGGCGCGTTGCAAAACGCGCCCTTTTTTCGACGGAGGCGTGGAAAGGCTGGCGGGCGCCCCCCTCATCTGCCCGACGCGCAGAACGACGGCCAATGGCCGCCGCTACGGGGAGAAGGGAACGTGTGCAGACCTCCCCTTTCGCACAAAGAGAGGCTTGGGGCGAAGCCCCATCCAGGATTCGCAGGCGGCGGCACGCCGCCGACCTGAAACGGGGCTGTTGCAGAAGGAGAAAAGATCCTTCGCAGGCAACAGCCCCGTTTTTTTCTGCCACTTTCAAGCCTTATTGATCTTTCAGCATGCGCCATAACGTGGTGCGGCTGATGCCCAGGCTTTGGGCGGCGCGGCTTTGGTTGTCGCCGCTTTTTTCTAAGACGATGCGCACGATCTCGCGCTCGATCTCGGCCAGGGGGCGGGAGAGGTCCAGCGCGGCGGGGTTGGGGCCGGAAGCACCAGTCTGCGCGAAGGACAGCTCCGGCAGCAGGGCCTGTTCCACGTCCGCCAGATGCACCTGCGGGCCCGGGGCCGCGCCTGTAAGCCGCCCCATGACGCGGCGGAACTGCAAATAATTCTGCGGCCAGGGGTACTGGTGCAGCAGCTCCAGCGCGTCGGCGTCGATGCCCGTCAGCAGCTTGCCCGTGTGGATCATGTGGTGGTTGAGGAAGAGGTCGAAGGCGATGTCGATCTGCTCGGGACGGCCGTGCAGGGGCGACAGCAGCAGCGGGAAGCAGGCCAGGCGGTTGACGAATTCCAGCGCCGCCTCCTGCACATGGGGCAGATGCGCCGCCGGAGTACAGGAGAAGATGAGGCGGTTGTGCCGGAAGGTCTGCCCCTCCAGCAAAAACGACAGCAGCTGGCGCCACTGGGCGCCATCCAAGGCGTCCAGGTTTTGGAAAAACAGGGTATTGTCTGTATCGCACAGGGGCGAATTGTGGTGGCTGAGCAGGTAATTCCAGGTCTTGGCGCCCAGGAGGCTGCAGTCGATCTGCACAAAGGGCTGGCGGCGCAGGGCGCTGCGCAGATAGAGGGTGCGGGCGATATACTCCTTGCCCGTGCCCACCTCGCCGGAGAGGAACACCGGCTCGCGCGTCTCGTTGGCCTGCTGGAGGGCGCGGTGGTACTGCGAGGTGAAGCCCACCATGTTGTAGACGCTTTGGGCACATTCCCGTTCCAGCTGTTCCCCGCTGTAATAGCGGATGCCGTCCTTATCGCCGGAGGCCGGGGGCACGGTGGTAAAGAAATAGAAGGAGACATAGGGCGTTTGGCCCACGGTGATGCGCTGCGCCCGGATGTGGTACAGCCTGCCGCGGTGCTGCAGCAAAAATTTTACCGGCTCCGTGGAGGGAACCTCCGGCAGCTTGCCTTGCAGCACCGTCAAAAATTCGGTTTCCTCCTCCTTGAGCGTGGAGAAAAACAGCTTGCCGTCCTCGGTGAGCACCACGCAAGTGTGCTGGTCCAGCAGCTGGCGCAGGAAGTGGTTCTCCTCCCGCAGCTGCCGGTTGGCGCTGCAAAAAAAGATGGCCTTTTCAAAAGCGGCGCGGATGCTCTCGGCGCTGGAGGTGATGAGGAAGGCGTTGAAATCCATCTGCTCCGCCGCCGTGTACGTCACCATATCGCACAGCAGCGAGGTATAGCCGTTCTGGCGCAGGTATTGCAATGTCGTCACCACCTGCCCGTCCGAGGCGATGGGAAAGATGCCGATCTTGTAGGGCAGCAGCTCCTTGAGCATCTGCATGTCCTGGGTGATGTTGGAATAGCCCACCACCGCCACCTTGCCGCGGTGGGTGTTGGCGCGTTGCAGCGTGCATAAAACGTCGTAGACCGAGGTGGTGATCTCCACCACCGGCAGCGAGATCTTCTGCTGCAGCAGCTGCGCCGTGCCGCCGCGGGAGATGATGACGTCGAAATTGGCGTGGAAGCCCTTTTGCGCCCGCTCCACGCCCTGGGCCAGGTCTCCCACCTCGATGGTGAGCGCGATCTGCGGATAAGCCGCCGCCGCTTCCCGCAGCAGCGGGGCCATGCCGGGATAAGGGCAGATGGCCAGGACACGCACGGCCGGATCGGTCATAATTTCCAGACCTCCTCGCTTTAGTGTTTCGAAATGCACCGTTAAGTTGTGCCTATTGTAACACTTCGACAAGGAATCGGCAATATTTTTTCTCAACTGTTTTAAAATGAAACGATTTTGGCGGGCTGCTCCGATTCTCACCCCCTGGGCGACCGTGTAGAATGACAATTGTAAACACGAGGGAGGGGGAACTCCATGATCCGCTTATTTGTCGTTGCCGACGACTTTACCGGCGCCCTGGACACGGGGGTGCAGCTGGCGTCCTTCGGCGCGCCCACCCAGGTGGCCGCCGGGCAGAATTTGGACGCGCTGGACCTGGCGGACACGCAGGTGCTGGTGGTGGACGCCGAGACGCGCCACCTGCCGCCCGCCGCCGCCTATGAGACGGTCTTTGCGCTGGTGCGCTGGGCTGTGGCGCACGGCGTGGACTGCATCTATAAAAAAACCGATTCCGCCCTGCGGGGCAATATCGGCGCCGAGCTGGCGGCGGCGCTGACCGCCAGCGGCCAGCGGGCGCTGCACTTTGTGCCTGCATTCCCGCAGATGGGCCGCGTCACCAAAGACGGCGTGCACTATGTGGACGGCGTGCCCGTGGCCGAAAGCGCCCTGGGCGCCGACCCCTTTGAGCCGGTGCGGGATTCCCGTCCGGCCCAGATCATCCGCGCCCAGACGGACCTGCCCTGCCGCCCGGCAAAGGACGGCGGCCCGCAGGAGGGCATTTTGATCTATGACGCCGAGACCAACGGCGATTTGGCCGCCATTGCGGCGGCGCTGCCGCCCGCGGCGGAGCCGCGGGTGCTGGCGGGCTGCGCGGGGTTTGCCGCCATGCTGCCCA
>CATXYA010000159.1 GCA_958403605.1 uncultured Oscillospiraceae bacterium | reverse complement strand
TTGCCTTCCCCCGGTGGGGGATCGCCTCCGCAGAGGCATTTCGGAGGCCAACCGCCGCAAAGCGGCGGCTCTTAGGCCGGAGATAGGTGCTGAGCGCAGCGAAGCGGATGAGGGGGCGCGCGGATGCTTCCCTTTTTACCGCCCCCTTTTGCCGGTTGCCGCCAGGGAGCCTGTATGGTACAATCAAAGGGAGAAAATGGCTCTAAAGGAGGGACATTCCATGGAAAAGAAGGATTTTGATCTGCTGACGTTCGGCGAGATCATGCTGCGCCTGTCGCCGCCCTGGCACGAGCGCATCACCCAGGGGGAATCGTTTGAAAAATACCCCGGCGGCGCGGAGCTGAACGTGGCCGCGGGCGTGGCTTTGCTGGGCCTGCGCACGGGCATCATCTCCCGCCTGCCGCAGACGGATCTGGGCACTTACATCAAAAACCGCGTGCGCTTTTTGGGCGTCTCCGACGACTATCTGCTGTACGACGAATCCCCCGAGGCGCGCCTGGGCATCTACTATTACGAGATGGGCGCCGCGCCGCGCAAGCCCTCGGTGGTCTATGACCGCAAGGGCGCCAGCATCACGCGGGTGACGCTGGACGAGATCCCGCAGGAGGTGTACGGCGCGGCCAGCATGTTCCACACCAGCGGCATCAGCCTGGCGCTGTGCCCGCAGATGCGCGCCGTGGCCATCGAGCTGATCCGCCGCTTCAAGGAGGCGGGCGCCATGATCTCCTTCGACGTCAACTACCGCGCCAATCTGTGGAGCGAGGAGGAGGCCCGCACCTGCATCCAGGGCATTCTGCCGCTGGTGGACGTGCTGTTCGTCTCCGAGGAGACCAGCCGCCGCACCTTCCAAAAGACGGGGGAGCTGGCGGACATCCTGAAAAGCTACGCCGCGGAATACGGCGTCAAGGTGGTGGCCGCCACGCAGCGCACGGTGGTAAACCCCCGCAAGCACGAGTTCACCTCTGTGGTGTACGACGCCAAGGCGGACCGGGTGTATTCGGAAGCGCCTTATCGAGACATTGAAGTCATCGACCGCGTGGGCTCCGGCGACGCCTATGTGGCGGGTGTGCTGTACGGCCTTTTGAAGACCGGCGACCCCGAGACGGCCATGCGCTATGGCAACGCGGCTTCCAGCCTGAAAAACACGGTGCTGGGCGACCTGCCCGCCTCGGACCTCAAAGAGGTGGAGCGCACCATCCGCAACCACAACGCCACCGGCTATGTCAGCGAGATGAACCGGTAAAAAGTTGACACTGAGGATAAAAGGCGCCCATGGGCCTGCCCTTGCGCCTGCTCCCTCAAAAAACAACAGCCCCGCATCGAAGGATGCGGGGCTGTTCTTCGTGATTTTCCGTTATTTCCCCGCCAGCCGCTGCTTCAGCAGGCCGCTGGCCTTGAAGCCGGGGATGGTGCTGGGGGCTAAGCGAAGGGACTGCTTGGTCTTGGGGTTGGTGTAGGCCTTGGCCTGGCGGCGGCGCATTTCAAAGCGGCCAAACCCGGCGATGGTCACCTTTTCACCGGCGGCCAGCTGGTCGGCCACGGTGCCGCACATGGCATCCAATACCTGTGTTACCTGTGCTGCCGGTACGCCCGTTTCCTGGGCCACGGCAGCGATCAACTGAGACTTCGTCAAAACAGTCCCCTCCCGCAAAATGTTTCTTTTGTTCAGCATACCCCCGCGGGAGGGGCCGGGCAATATTTTCAACCGGATTCACGGTTTTTTCGACGAATTTTACAGGATATTAGAGATATCGACGATTTCCACGTCGCGCAGCGTGCGGCCCGAGCGCAGGCATTTGACGAGCACGTTGGCCGTGTCGATGGCCGTCAGGCAGGGCACGCTCAGCTCCACCGCCTTGCGGCGCAGCTGTACGGAATCGTGGCTGGGGATGCGCCCCTTGGAGGAGGTGGAGATCACGTAGTCCACCAGGCCGCTCTCCAGCAGGTCCAGGATATTGGGCCGCGCCTCGCTGAGCTTGCGCACGTGGCTGCAGGCGATCATATTGTGCGCCAGGTGGTCGGCGGTGCCGGCGGTGCCGTACAGCTTGTAGCCCATGTCCTTGAGCGCCCAGGCGATGTCGGTGAGCTCCTGCTTATCCGCGTCCTTCACCGTCAGCAGCACGCACTTGCCGGGGCCGGGCTCGCGCATCTGGTACCCGGCGCCCACCAGGCCCTTCAGCAGCGCGTCCTCAAAGGTTTTGGCGATGCCCAGCACCTCGCCCGTGGATTTCATCTCCGGGCCCAGCTGGGTGTCCACGTTGTGCAGCTTTGAGAAGCTGAACACGGGCACCTTGATGGCGACGTATTCCCCGGCGGGGTACAGCCCGGTGCCGAAGCCCATGTCGCGCAGCTTTTCGCCCAGCATGCAGCGCACGGCCAGCTCCACCATGGGTACGCCCGTCACCTTGCTGATGTAGGGCACCGTGCGGGATGAGCGCGGGTTGACCTCGATGATGAACACCTCGTTGTTGTACACCACGAACTGGATGTTCATCAGGCCCACCACATGCAGCGCCCGCGCCAGGCGGCCTGTGTAATCGATGATGGTCGCCTGTATTTTCTGCTTGAGATTATACGGCGGGTAAACGGAGATGGAGTCGCCGGAATGGATGCCCGCGCGCTCGATGTGCTCCATCATGCCCGGGATGAGGAAGTCCTCGCCGTCGCAGATGGCGTCCACCTCGCACTCGGTGCCCATCAGGTATTTGTCCACCAGCACGGGGTTTGCCATATCCACATGGCTGGTGATGATGGCCATGTACTCCTTCACGTCCGCCTCACCGTAGGCGATGATCATGTTCTGGCCGCCCAGCACGTAGGACGGGCGCAGCAGCACAGGATAGCCCAGCTGCTTGCCCGCGGCCAGCGCCTCCTCGCAGGTGAACACCGTCAGGCCCTGGGGCCGGGGGATGCCGCAGCGCTCCAGCAGCTCGTCGAAGCGCTCGCGGTCCTCGGCCTCGTCGATGGCGTCGGCGCTGGTGCCCAGGATCTTCACGCCCCTGGCTTCCAGATGCTTGGTCAGCTTGATGGCCGTCTGGCCGCCGAACTGCACCACACAGGCCCAGGGCTGCTCGGTGGCGAGGATGTGGTCCACGCTCTCGGGCGTCAGCGGGTCGAAGTACAGGCGGTCGCCGGTGTCGAAGTCCGTGGAGACCGTCTCGGGGTTGTTGTTGACGATGACGGCCTCGCAGCCGTACTTTTTCAGCACCCAGGTGCAATGGACGGAGCAGTAGTCGAACTCGATGCCCTGGCCGATGCGGATGGGGCCGGAGCCGAACACCAGCACCTTTTTCTTGTCCGTCTTATGGGCGGCGATGAACTCGGCGGCCTCGTTCTCCTCGTCGAAGGAGGAGTAGAAGTACGGCGTTTTGGCGTCGAACTCGGCGGCGCAGGTGTCCACCATCTTGAACCCGGCGGTCAGGTGCTCGGGGCAGGGCGCGCCCGAGAGCCGCTCGATGGTCTTGTCCAAAAAGCCCTGGCGCTTGGCCTTGCGGTACAGCTCCTTGGAGGCGGGGCCCTGGGCCAGGGCCAGCTCGGTGCCGGCCAGGTTTTTCAGCTTTGCCAGGAACCACTTATCGATCTTCGTCTTTTCGTAAATGGTGTCGAAGCTCACGCCGCGCTTCAGCGCCTCGTACACCACAAAGCTGCGGTCGGCGTCGCACACGGCCAGCTTGTCCACCACTTCCTCGGTGGACAGCGCCGCCACGGTGGGCATGGTCATGGTCTCCAGCCCCAGCTCGATGGAGCTGACGGCCTTCATCATGGCGTGCTCGAAGGTGGGGGCGATGGCCATCACCTCGCCGGTGGCCATCATCTGGGTGCCCAGGTCCTTTTTGGCATAGACGAATTTGTCAAAGGGCCATTTGGGGAATTTGACCACGCAGTAATCCAAAGCGGGCTCAAAGCAGGCGCAGGTCTGGCCGGTGACGTCGTTGGGGATCTCGTCCAGGCTGTAGCCGATGGCGATCTTGGTGGCCACCTTGGCGATGGGATAGCCCGTGGCCTTGGAGGCCAGCGCCGACGAGCGGGACACGCGGGGATTGACCTCGATGACCGCGTACTCGAAGGAATCAGGCTTCAGCGCGAACTGGCAGTTGCAGCCGCCCTCGATGCCCAGCTCGGTGATGATGTCCAGCGCCGCAGTGCGCAGCATCTGGCACTCCCGGTCCGAGAGGGTCTGGGTGGGGGCCACGACGATGGAATCGCCGGTGTGTACGCCCACGGGGTCGAAGTTTTCCATGTTGCAGATGGTGATGACGTTGCCCTTGCCATCGCGCATCACCTCGTACTCGATCTCTTTCCAGCCCGCGATGCCCTTTTCGATGAGCACCTGATGGATGGGGGACAGGCGCAGGCCGCCCGTGCCGATCTCACGCAGCTGCTCCTCGTCGGCGCAGATGCCGCCGCCGGTGCCGCCCATGGTGAAGGCCGGGCGCACGATGACGGGATAGCCGATCTCCGCGGCGTATGCCAGCGCGCTCGGCAGGTCCTCCACCACCTTGGAGGGGATGACCGGCTGGTGCAGCTTTTCCATGGTGTCCTTGAACAGCTGGCGGTCCTCGGCGCGGTCGATGGTGTCGGGCTTGCAGCCCAGCAGGCGCACGCCGCTCTTTTCCAGATATCCGGTGCGGTACAGCTCCATGGCCAGGTTGAGGCCCGTCTGACCGCCCAGGTTCGGCAGAATGGAATCCGGGCGCTCCTTTTCAATGACGCGCTCCAAAACCTCCACGGTCATGGGCTCCACATACACCCGGTCGGCAATGTCGGGGTCGGTCATGATGGTGGCGGGGTTGGAGTTCACCAGCACCACCTCGATGCCCTCGCTTTTCAGCGCCCGGCAGGCCTGGGTGCCGGAATAGTCGAACTCGGCGGCCTGGCCGATGATGATGGGGCCGGAGCCGATGACGAGCACTTTTTTGATGGAAGGATCTTTCGGCATCTCACATGCCCCCTTTCTGCATCATGGACAGGAATTCGTCGAACAGATAGCCCGTGTCCTGCGGGCCGCCGCAGGCCTCGGGGTGGAACTGCACGGTGAAGCAGGGGATCGTCTGGTAGCGGATGCCCTCCACCGTCTTGTCGTTGGCGTTCACGTGGCTGACCGCGGCCACCGCCGGGTCCACCGTGTCGGCCACCACCGCGTAGCCGTGGTTCTGGCTGGTGATATAGGTGCGGTCCTTGGCGAAATCGGTGACGGGCTGGTTGACGCCGCGGTGGCCGTATTTCAGCTTTTCCGTTTTGGCGCCGTGGGCCAGGGCCACCAGCTGATGGCCCAGACAGATGCCGAACACCGGCAGGCCCATGTGGG
>CATXYA010000158.1 GCA_958403605.1 uncultured Oscillospiraceae bacterium | reverse complement strand
TTCCGCGAAAGCAAGGAAAAACAATTGCCTTCCCCCGGTGGGGGAAGGTGGCGCGAAGCGCCGGATGAGGGGGCGCCCGCCAGCGTGCCCACAAAAACCGCCCGCAAGCCGGCCCATTCTCTCCGTAGCGGCGGCCAATGGCCGCCGTCCCGTGCATCGGACGAAACAAAGGGCGCGCTGCCGTGTTTCCGCTTTGCCGCGCGCCCTCCATCCCCGCAGCGGCGCCTCAGCTCAACCGGATCACTACCAAAACATACACCACCAGCGCCAGGCACAGTGCGGTGTAAAACAGCATGCCCGGGGCCGTCAGGGCCCGGCGCACGGGGTGGGCGGGCGCATTTTCCATCTGCGGGGGCGCGTAGGGCGTGCGCTTGGCGTACAGCGCCAGGATGATGCCCATCCCGGCGATGCTGGCCAGGATAAAAACGCCCAAAACGATGAGCGCCACCTGGTTTTGCAGCGCCAGCGGCGCCAGCGTCATGCCCACGAAATTGATGCCGATGTGCAGCGCGATGGTATAGGCCAGCTTGCCCGTGCGGGCGTACACCCAGCAGAAAATGGCGCCGATGAAAAAGGCGTACAGCAGCTGGGACAAATTGCCGTGGAACAGCGCGAAGATGACGCCGCCCAGCAGGATATAGGCTTTATCGCCGTATTGGCCCATTTTGCGCCACAGCATCCAGCGGAACAAAAATTCCTCGCCGATGGGGGCGATGATCACGCCGAAGATCAGGTTGGGCAGCCAGCCGTTGCCCGACATCGCCATGTCCAAAGCGTTGGCCAGCTGGCCGGTGAACACCCAGGTGAGCAGCAGCGAGGCGTAATTGCACAAGTACATCAGGCCGAAGATCAGCACCACCAGGCGCACCCAGCGCCCGGCGGGGAAACGGTCGCCGCCGGGCTGGGCGCCGCCGTCCGGCACCAGCCGGTGCATCATCCACAAAAACACGGGCACCGCGACCAGATAGAGCGGCCCATAAGAGGTGAGCCAGGTCATCCACCCATTCTCCATCAGCGAGGCCGGGGCAAAGGCATACAGCGCCATCTGGCACACCGACGCCAAGAGCTGCGTGAGCAGCATCATGGCAAAATAGCTGAACCCAATGCGGGAAAACCGCTGTTTGTCTGTCATGTTGTTTCCTCCTCAAACAGGCCTTTCAGCCCTTTTCTGCGCGGCGCTTCCCCGCGCTGTATCCAGTGGCGGCCAAAGCCGCCAGCAAAACCAGACCCGCCAGCCGCACCGCCCAGTCCGGCAGGGGCATCCAAAACACGTTGATGCCCTCCGCCAGCAGCGAGAGCCCCAGCAGGGCCGGCCCCAGAATGCGGAGCTTCTTCACCTGCCCCGCCCCCTCTATTTCACCGCCGCGCGGCGCACCAGCAGCCAGCTGACGGTCCCCAGAAGCAAGCAGGCGAGGACCCAGATGCCGACCCAGGCGGACGGCGACAGGCCCACGATGCTTTGCCCCAGGGTATGACGCAAAGCGCTCAGCCAGCCGCTTTTTGCGGAGGCCATGCGGCTTGCCAGCGCGCCCCCCAGCATGCCCACGCCCCACAAGATCCAAAAGCCAGTGCGCCCCAGGCGCCAGAACAGCGCCCCCATCAGGGTGCCCAGCAGCACCGCGGACACGGCCAGCAGCGGCACCATCCACAAGTGCGCCGTAAACATCCAGTGCACAGGATATGCCGACAGCAGCGTGCCGCCCTCCAGCGGCAAGGCGGCAAACAAACCGCGGCGGATGGCTTCCTCCACCCATACCAGGGGGTAGATGGCAGCCATCGACGCCAGGGCCAGCAGCAGGTTGGCGCACAGGGAGGACACCATGTAGCGCCGCCGGGTGCGGCCCATGGTGACGGCCAGCGCAAAGGCGCTGGAAAACTGGACCATGGCAATGATCCACACCATAAACAGCGCGGCCACCAAGGCCACGATGCTGCCGACGCCCGCCCACTCCTCGGTGGGGTCATTGTACCACACCAGGGTGACGATGAGATCCAGCAGCAGGCCGACGCCCCAGCCGACGCCCGCCATCATCGCCAGGCTCTGCCAGCCATGATACAGCTCGTCTTTGATCGCTTTCAGCATAATTTGCACCTCATTTCACGGTATAGCGCCGCAGCAGCAGCCAGCAAGCGGCGTGGCACACGGCGCACAGCACCACGGCGGCGGCCAACACGGCCAGTGTGGCGGGCAGCGTGGCCTCTTCTGCGGAAAACTGCAGCAGCGCCGTCAGCTTTTCCCCCAGGTCCCAGGGCGCCACGAGGGCCAGCACCACCGCCGTGCCCGCCAGCAAAAGGCCCAAAAAGCCGCCCACCCAGCCCTTCCAGCCGAAGCGCATGCCCAGCAGGCCGATGAGCTGGCCCAGGGCGCCCAGCGCCCAGCCGCCCACCAGCATCAGCACGGCCAGTCCTTGGAGCGAGAGGGTCCATTGGCCCAGCACCATCCGCAGCAGCACCAGGCCGCCGCCGAAGCAGATCACATCCATCAGCGCGGTGAACACGAGGTTGAGCACGGGCAGCTCCGCCGTCAGGCCGCGGCGCGTCTGCCCCATGGAGAGGGAGAACTGCACGGTGGCGTTGATGGAGAGCAGGTTGATCGTAAACGGCAGCATCACCAGATAGCTGCTCAGCATGCCCGAGGCATAGCTGACCACGTCGCGCGGGCCGCCGCCCATGATGTTGCAGTACGTCACGAACAGGACGACCACCAGCATGGCGGGCAGCGCCAGACGGTAAGACCACAGGGTGAACCGCGTCGTTTTAAGCATGGGTCTCCTCCCCCTTCTCGCCCACCAGGTACACAAACGCCTTCTGCAGGCTGACGGGCGTCACGTCCACGTCCAGGCCGTCGGCGGCGCGGGCGGCTGCGGCCACCGGCACACGCACCGCAATGCCCTTTTGGCGGCCGAACGTCTCGCTGTGCAGCACATGGCTGCGGCCCAGCGTCTCGGCCACGCTGTCCACGTCCGTGTCGCGGCCCGAGATGAAGCTGAACGAGGACACGAATTCCTGCGTGTCGGCCACCTCGGCGATGTTTCCGCCATCCATCAGGATGACCTTTTCAAACACGTTGGCCGCCTCTTCGATGATGTGGGTGGACACGATGAAGGTGCGGCCCGTGGCCGTGTACTCCTCCATCAGCAGCTTGTAAAAGTCCTCCCGCGCCACCACGTCCAGGCCCGCCACCGGTTCATCAAGGATGGTGACCGGCGCCTTGGAGGCCAGCGCCAGCACGATGGTGACCATGCTCATCATGCCCTTCGATAGCTTCGATATTTTCGTCTTTTTCTCCAACCCGAAACGCTCGATGAGGCGGGCGGCGTAATCCTTGTCCCAATGGGGATAGTAAATGGACGCGGCAGTGAGATAATCCTTCACCTTGTAGCTGTTCTCGCCGAACATCATCATGGGCGACAGCTCGCGGGAGAAGCACAGGTCCGCCAGCACCTTCTCATTTTCCCAAACAGGCTCGCCGCCGTAGGTGACGGCGCCGGAGTCCATGGTATTCTGGGCCGTCAGAATGCCCAGAAGCGTCGTTTTGCCCGCGCCGTTGCGGCCGATGAGGCCGTAGATGACGCCAGGCTCGATGGTGACGGACACGCCGTGCAGCACCTCTTTTTTGCCGTACCGCTTGACGACGTTCTCCGCTGTTAAAACTTTTCCTTCCATCTCGATGAAACCCCCTCGTTATTCGCGGCCCGCTTTTTCCAGCATGGCGGCCAGTTCTTCTTTGGAAATGCCCAGGGCCTTGGCCTCTTTGGCCAGGCCGACGACGTAGTTTTCGTAAAACGCATTTTTGCGTTTGGCGATGACCTTTTCCCGGCCATCCGCTGCGACAAACATTCCGATCCCCCGCTTCTTGTACAAAATGCCCTCGTCCACCAGCTGCGCCAAGCCTTTGGCCGCGGTGGCCGGGTTGATGCTGTAGGCCCGGGCCAGCTCGTTCTGGCTGGGCGCCTGCTCCTCCGGCTCCAGCACCCCGCGCAGGATATCGTCCTCCAGCATGGCGGCGATCTGCAGATAGATGGCGGCGGCTTCGGTGAAATTTCCCGTCACATTCTCGCCTCCCGTTCTATGGTTCATTAGTCAAGTAATGAACCATGGCACCAGTATAGCCCCATGCGGAATCGTTGTCAAGGGGGTCTTGAAAAAAATTTGAACGCGGCGCGCTGCTCCGCCGCGTTGACAAAGGGCCGCCGCCTCTTTAAGATAGAGGAAAAGCAACGCGCGCGGCGCGCGCGACTGGAGGATGGCATGCGCACCCTTTATAAAAACGCCGTGGTGGACTGCGGCGGCGGCTTGCGGGCCGAAGCCTTTGCCGTGGAGGACGGCCGCTTTGCCGCCGTGGGAGACGCCGCCGAGGGCCCGGCGGACGCGGTGGTAGACCTGGGCGGGGCCTACGTCTGCGCCGGGTTCAACGATTCCCATATGCATCTTTTGAATTACGGCAACACCCTGGCCATCGCCGACCTGGCGGCCCACACGGCCAGCCTGGAAGACGTGGTGGACGCCATGCGCGCCTATGCGGCGGCGGGCGGCTTTGCGCCGGGGGAATGGGTGCGGGGCCGCGGCTGGAACCAGGACTATTTTTCCGGCGAGCGGCGCTTCCCCACCCGGCAGGACCTGGACGCCGTGAGCACCGAGCTGCCGGTCTGCATCACCCGGGCCTGCGGCCACGCCTGCGCGGTGAACTCAAAGGGGCTGGAGCTGTCGGGCGTCACCGCCGTCACGCCCCAGCCCGCGGGCGGCCTGTTTGAGCTGGGGCCGGACGGGCAGCCCAATGGTATTTTCCGGGAAAACGCCATGGACCTGGTGTACGGCTGCATCCCTGCGCCCACGGTGCCCCAGCTGAAGGAACGGCTGCGCGCCGCCATGGCCGCGCTGAACCGGCAGGGCGTCACCTCCTGCCAGACGGACGATCTCACCGCCTGCGCGGGCGTGCCCTGGCAAGACGTGATCGCGGCTTACCGGGAACTGGAGGCCGAGGGCGCGATGACGGTGCGCGTGAACGAGCAGGCCCAGCTGATGACGCTGCCGCTGCTGCAGGAGTTTTTGGACGCGGGCTGCCGCACGGGCTGGGGCAGCGCCTGGTTCCGCATCGGGCCGCTGAAGCTGCTGGGCGACGGCAGCCTGGGCGCGCGCACGGCCTATTTGAGCGCGGATTACGCCGACGCGCCCGGCACCCGCGGCCTGCCCATCTACACCCGGCAGCAGCTGACCGAGCTCATCGGCCTGGCCCACGCCCACGGCATGCAGGTGGCGGTGCACGCCATCGGCGACGCCATCCTGGACGATATTTTGGCCGCCTACGAGGCCGCGCTGGCCGCTCATCCCCGGCGGGATCACCGCC
>CATXYA010000157.1 GCA_958403605.1 uncultured Oscillospiraceae bacterium | reverse complement strand
ATGGCCGCGCGCCGAAAAAGAGGAAAGGAAGAGCCTGATGCTGGAACCCATCACGCAAAAACTTTACGGAATTTCTTTGCAGAACTGCACGCAGGAGCAGCTGTACGACGCCGTCCTGACCCTGTGCAAGGAGCGCCAGCAGGCGCTGCCGCGCATCCAGGGCGGGCGCAAGCTGTACTATATTTCCGCGGAATTCCTCATCGGCAAGCTGCTGTCCAACAATTTGATCAATCTGGGGCTGTATGAGGACGTGAAGGCGGAGCTGGCAAGCGCGGGCAAAAGCCTGACGGCGCTGGAGGAAGCGGAGCCGGAACCCTCGCTGGGCAACGGCGGCCTGGGCCGTCTGGCGGCGTGCTTCCTCGATTCCATCGCCACGCTGGGCCTGTGCGGCGACGGCGTGGGCCTGTGCTACCACTATGGCCTGTTCCACCAGCTGCTGCAGGACAACGTGCAGCAGGAGCTGCCCAACCCCTGGATCCGGGACGACAGCTGGCTGCTGCCCACAGGCGTGCACTTCACGGTGCCCTTTGGCAAGCTGCAGGTGGAAAGCACCTTGTACGACCTGGACGTGCCCGGCTGGCACGGGGACAAAAACAAGCTGCACCTGTTCGACTTGCAGACGAAGGTGTGGACGAAGGTCCACGACGGCATCGAATTCGACAAGACGGACATCGCCCACAACCTGACGCTCTTTTTGTATCCTGATGATTCGGACCGCGACGGCAGGCTGCTGCGGGTCTACCAGCAATATTTCATGGTGTCCAACGCGGCGCAGTTCATCCTGCGTGAATTGGAAGAGAGCGGACACTCCGTGCGGGAGCTGTCCCAGCGGGTGGTCATCCAGATCAACGACACGCACCCCTCCATGATCATCCCCGAGCTCATCCGCCTGCTGCTGGAAAAGGGCGTGTCCCTGGACGAGGCTATCGAGCTGGTGCGCCACACCTGCGCCTACACCAACCACACCATTTTGGCCGAGGCGCTGGAAAAATGGCCGCTGGACGATCTGGAAGAGGCGGTGCCGCGGCTGGTGCCCATCATCCGGGAGCTGGACCGCCGCGCCCGGGCGCAGTACCCGGCGCCGGAGGTGGCCATCATCGACAAGGGCTTGGTGCACATGGCGCGCATGGACATCCACTACGGCTTTTCCGTCAACGGCGTGGCCGCGTTGCACACGGAGATCCTCAAAAACAGCGAGCTCAAGCCTTTCTATGACATTTACCCCGAAAAGTTCAACAACAAGACCAACGGTATCACCTTCCGCCGCTGGCTGCTGCACGCGGACCCCGGCCTGACGGGGCTGCTCAAGGAGCGCATCGGCACGGGCTGGCAGACGGATGCCGGGGAACTGGAAAAGCTGCTGGCTTACAAAGACGACGCGGCCACCCTGGCCGCGCTGCAAGCGGTGAAACGGCAGAATAAGGAAGCGCTGTGCGCCTATTTGCAGCAGCTCTACGGCGAAACGCTGGACCCGGACAGCATCTTCGATATCCAGATCAAGCGCCTGCACGAGTACAAGCGCCAGCAGATGAACGCGCTGTACATCATCTGGAAATACCGGGAGATCAAGGCCGGGCGCCTGCCCCGGCGGCCCTTGACGCTGCTGTTCGGCGCCAAGGCGGCCCCGGCATATGTGCTGGCGAAGGATATCATCCATCTGCTGCTGTGCCTGTCGGAGCTGATCGCGGGCGACCCGCAGGTGTCGCCCTGGCTGAAAGTCGTTTTTGTGGAGAACTACAACGTCACCAAGGCGGAAAAGCTGGTGCCCGCCGCGGATATCTCCGAGCAGATCAGCCTTGCGTCCAAAGAGGCCTCCGGCACGGGCAATATGAAGCTGATGCTCAACGGTGCGGTGACGCTGGGGACGCTGGACGGCGCCAATGTGGAGATCGCGGATCTGGTGGGGAAGGATAACATCTACCTCTTCGGCGCCAAGAGCGGCGAGGTCATTCGGCTGTACGGCACGGACGGCAAGCGCCTGTACCAGGCGCGGGACCATTACAAGCGCCCGGCGGTGGAGCCGCTGGTGGACTTCATCCTCTCCAAGGAGCTGCTGGAGATAGGCGACCCCGAAAGCCTGGCCCGCGTCTACAAGGACCTCACCCGCAAGGACTGGTTCATGACGCTGCTGGACGTGGAGGAGTATATCGCGGTGAAAGAGCGCATGCTGGCCGATTACGAGGACCGGGACGCCTGGAGCCGGAAGATGCTGGTGAACATCGCCAAGGCGGGCTATTTCTCGTCCGACCGCACCATCCGCCAGTACAACGAGGATATCTGGCATTTGTGAAAGGTTTGTTCTTAAAGGCGGCGTGCAGATGGGAGACCATCTGCACGCCGCCTTCTGTGTTGCCAAAAAGACCTGGGAAATTTTCAAAAAAGCTTGCATGTGACGTAACGTCATCCATCATAATAGAGAGCAAGGAGGGATCGGGATGCCAAATGAAAAAGCGATCCCCGCGGGCTACATGACCGTGGGCGAGCTTGCCAAAAAGATGAACGTCACCGTGCGCACCCTGCAGTATTACGACAAGGAGGGGCTGCTGTGCCCCTCGGCGGAAAGCGGGGGTGGGCGCAGGCTGTATACGGATAAGGACATCGTCAAGCTGCACCAGATCCTCTCGCTGAAGCATCTGGGATTTTCGCTGAACGATATCAAAAACCGGCTGGCCGCCCTGGAGACACCGGACGAGATCGCGCGGGCGTTGGCACAGCAGGCGGACGCGCTGCGCGCTAAGGTGGCGGCGCTCACGGAATCGCTGCGGGACCTGGAGCTGCTGCGGCAGGAGGTGCTGCACATCCAGACGGTGGATTTCAAAAAGTACGCCGACATCATCGTCAATCTGCAGATGAAAAATGAGTTTTACTGGCTCATCAAGCATTTTGATGAGCGCACGCTCGATCACATCCGCCTCCGTTTTACAAAGGAGAGCGGCCTGGCGATGCTCGACACCTTCAACCATCTTCAGAGCGAGGCGATCCGCATGCAAAAAGAGGGGGTCCCGCCGGAGAGCGAGGAAGCCGTCGCCCTCGCCAAGGCCTTTTGGGAGATGGTGCAGTTTTTCACCGAGGGCGACCAGGAGCTGTTGTCCCGGCTGCAGGAGCTGGGCAAGTTTGAGGGCGCGGACGACAGCTGGAAAGAGCGGCAGGCCGCCGCCATCGCCTATTTACAGCCGGCCCTGGGGGCCTATTTTGAACAGCAGGGGATTGACCCCTTCCAGGAGGTACAGCCATGAACGATGCCATTTTCGTTGCCGGCTTGGATAAAAGCTACGGCAGCCGCCCCGTGCTGAAGGGGCTGACATTTCAGGTGCGGCAGGGCGAGATCTTTGCGCTGCTGGGCGTCAACGGCGCGGGCAAGACCACGGCGCTGGAGTGTATCGAGGGGCTGCGGCATTACGACGGCGGAACCATCACCGTCCGGGGCCGGATGGGCATCCAGCTGCAATCGGCCTCGCTGCCGGGCCACATCAAACCCTTGGAGGCTGTGCAGTTGTTTGCCAAGTGGAACCGCGCCGCCATCGACGAGGTGATGCTGGCCGCGCTGGGCATCCCGGAGCTTGCCAGGAAGCAGTATATCGAGCTGTCCACCGGGCAAAAGCGGCGTCTGCACCTGGCGCTGGCCCTCATCAGCGACCCGGACATTCTCTTTTTAGACGAGCCGACGGCGGGGCTGGATGTGGAGGGGCGCGTTTCGCTCCATGAGCAGATCCGGCGGCTGAAAGCGCAGGGGAAGACCATCCTGCTGGCAAGCCATGATATGGCGGAGGTGGAGAGCCTGTGCGACCGCATCGCCATTTTGAATAATGGGACCGCCGCGTTTTTGGGCACGGTGCCGGAATTGGCGGCCAAGATGGGCAAGCGCTACACCATCCGCGTGCAGACGGCGCAGGGCGAGCGGCGGGTGGAGACCGACGAGATCGGGAACGCCATGCTGGCCCTGCTGGAAGAGCTGCGGCAAAAAGGGATCGCCGTGCAGGATATCCAGGTCGGCCGGGGCACGCTGGAACAAGATTTTATGGAGATCGCAAGGGGGCATGGCGCATGAGTGCATTTTTATATGGAGTAGGGCTGCAATGGCGGCTGGATATCCGCAGCAAGGCGCTGCTGGTGACGTGTTATGTGGTGCCGCTGCTGTTTTTTGTGCTGATGGGCGGCATCTTCACCTCCGTTGATCCACAGGCGAAGGAGACGCTGATCCAATCCATGACGGTGATGGGGGTGTCCATGGGGGCGCTGATCGGCCTGCCGCCCTCGCTGGTGGAGATCTACGGCAGCGAGATCAAAAAGATGTACCAGGCCAACGGCGTGCCATTGTACTTAGGGGTGGTGTCCACCTTCCTGTCGGCGTTTCTGCACCTGCTCTTGATGTCCGGCATCATCTTTCTGGCGGCTCCCGTGCTGTTCGACGCGGCGCTGCCGGAAGATCTGCCGCGGTATCTGGGCGCGCTGGCCCTTTTTATCGCGGTGTCCCTCGCTATCGGCTGCGTGCTGGGGCTGCTGGTGAAAAACCAGGCGAAGCTCACCATGGTGGCCCAGGTCGTCTTTCTGCCGTCCATCATGCTGTCGGGCATCATGTTTCCAGCGGAGCTGCTGCCCACGTTCCTGCAAAAGGCGGGCGTCCTCTTTCCCGCCACGAGCGGCTATCAGCTGATGACGCAGCCCGTCTTTCAGGCGGCCAGCCTGTGGCCGCTGCTGATCCTGCTGACCGCAGCGGTGGCCGCCTGCGCATTTCTGCTGGCGCGCAAGAAGGCGGAATAAACTGAGGGAAAGGTCTGTGCGCGCCCCCTCATCCGCCTGATGCTGCGCATCAGCCACCTTCCCCCACCGGGGGAAGGCGCCCGCGGGCGGCAAGCCGCCCTGCTACTACTTGTTAAAATTATTACGCTGGCGTAAAGCTACGTTGTTTTTCCGCGAAAGCAAGGAAAAACAATTGCCTTCCCCCGGTGGGGGAAGGTGGACGGCGTGTAACGCCGGACGGATGAGGGGGCGCCCGCGGGCCTTCCCATCCCGCGCCCTTTCCAGGGAAAACCCGGTCACATGCCGGACAGTGCGTGCTCCCCGCGGCGCAGCTCCCGGTTCGCCGCCAGCAGCGCGGCCAACGCAGCCACGCCATGGCTGACGAGCACGGCGGCCCAAATGCCGTTGAGGCCCGCCCCGGCGCCGGACAGCAGCCAGGCCAGCGGCATACGCACCACCAGATAGTACAGGACCATGCACAGCATACTGCTGAACGGTTTTCCCAGGCCGTTGAGCGCACCCAAAAAGCAGTTGGTCGCGGTGTTGAGCACATAGCCCACGCCGACGATGCGGAAATAGACCGCCACGATGGCCGCCGCGCCCTCGCTGTCCACAAACAAGTGTG
>CATXYA010000156.1 GCA_958403605.1 uncultured Oscillospiraceae bacterium | reverse complement strand
CGGAGCCGGAGCTCACCTGGTCGAAATTGCGGCAGATGATGCGGATCTGCAGCCACTTGCCCAGCGCGTTGCCAAACAGCAGCAGCGCCGCCACGGGCGTGAACAGCGTGATCTTGGCCGGGTCAAAGGTGGGGCTTTGGAACAGGTAGGCGATGTTTTGGATGAGCGCCCCGGCCACCGCCAGGGAGCAGAAAGAATCCGTGGTCGGGTCCTGGGCCAGGCCCATGAAGCCTGAGAGCATCGTTGTGATGGAGCCCAGGGCCCCGCAGGCCAGCAGCACGAAATTCAGCAGCAGGAAAAACAGCGGCTTCTGCGCCGGGTCCAGAAAGTCCGGCAGCGGCAGCGGGCCGCGGGCCGCCAGCCCCAAATAAGTAAGCAGCAGCGCCAGCACACCGGTAAACACGGTGCGCAGCAGACGGGTGCGCCGCATGGTGGCCAGGTTCTGGGCCACCACCGGGGCGTCGGACAGGGTGCTGTACTCGTCGATGCCCGCCTGTTCCTCCGCGCCGCCGCGGCTGTGCTCGTCCTCGAGCGGAATGTCGATCTCCTGCTTGCGCCGGGGCCGGGCGGGCGCCGCGCCCTCTCCCTTGGCGGGCACGTTGAGCGTCAGCACGTCGGCATCCAGCGAAGCGCTGCTGTTTTTGTGCAGCTTCGGCAGCTCCAGCGAGGCATCCGTGAAACCGCTGTGGAAGGTGTCGGTGGCGGCGTCGAATTCACCGGTCAGGCCGGCGGTGTCGTCCAAATCTTTTTTATGGAACAGGCCCCCAAACAGGCCCTTCTTTTTATGGCCGCTGACGGCCTGCTCCACGGCGGCACGGTCCACCACCACCGTTTTGCCGAAGAACGCGCGGAACTGGTCGTCCACCTCGCCGAACAGGTTGTTGCCCATGGTCTCGGGCTCTTCCTCTTCCGGCAGGTCCCCGCCGTTGATGGCGGCCATCTGGCGGCTGATCTCCATCTGCATGGCGAACTGGGCCGCGTTGTGGATGGTGTTCTGCGCCTCGCGCTGGGCCTGCTCCATGATGCGGCGGCGCTCTTCTTCCTGCTTCTGCGCCTCGGCCTCGGCATAGTCCTGGATGGTGGGCAGCTCCAAGGTGGGCAGCTCGTCCTCTTCCTCTTCCCCCTGCGGGGCGGCGGGCTGTGGCGCGCACTGCGCTTCCTCCTCGCGGCGGGCCACCAGGTCCTCCACAAAGGGCTCGCTGTCCGCGCCGTCGTCCGGCTGCGGCGCGGGCTCCGGCGCCGGGGGCTCGGCCCCGGGGAAGGACAGCAAAATGGGTTCCACGCTCTGCTTTTTCTGCTTGCGCGGGTCCAGCCCCAGCTCCCGTAAAATGGAGTTGACCTCACGGTCCGAGGGGGCGGCGGGCTTTTTCGGCTGCTCTTCCGCCAGCTTGCCGCGCACCTCGTCCAAAATGCTGTCGATGGATTTGTTGCTTTGCTCCGAGCTCAAAGGGATCCCTCCGTTCCTTGCCCGTTCTCCGCGGCGCTGCGGCGGCGCAGGATCTCATACAGCAGGATCCCCGCCGCCACCGAGACGTTGAAGCTGTCAACGCCGGTGGCATTCGCCGCCATGGGCAGGCTGACCGCGCCGTCGCACAGGTTTTTCACCAGCGGCGACACGCCCCGGCCCTCGCTGCCCATCACCAGGGCCACGGGGCCCGACAGGTCCTGCCGGAACACGGGCGCGCCGGACATATCGGCGCAGTAGACGAATACGTTTTCTTTTTTCAGACGCCGCACAGCCTCTCCAATGTTGGCCACACGGGCCACGGGCAGGCGGGCAGCGGCCCCCGCGCTGCTTTTCAGCACGGTGGGCGTGACGGCGGCGCCGCCCCGCTTGGGGATGACGACGCCGTGGGCGCCGCACAGCAGCGCCGAGCGGATGATGGCGCCCAGGTTGTGCGGATCCTCCACCCCGTCACATAAAACGAGGAAGGGATCCTCTCCTTTTCGCGCGGCGGCGGCCAAAAGATCATCCAGGCTGGCGTAGGAAATATCGGCGGCGCGGGCCGCCACGCCCTGGTGGCTGTCCGTCATACACAGGGACGCCAGCTTCTGCGCGCGCACGCGCTTCACCACCGCCCCGGCCTGCTTGGCCAGCGCCGTATAATACGACGCCTGGGCGGGCGGCAGCGTGTCCTGCAGCCAAACGGTATCCACGGCGGCGCCGCTTTTCAGCAGCTCCGTGACGGCGTTTTTTCCGTATACGGCCACGGCCTGGGGCCGTGCTTCTCTCTCTTCCATGGGGCCTCCTAAAATCTTCAAAGGGGCACACATTCCCTAAATTATCATAGATGTTGACATTATAGCACAACCTGTGCCTTTTTCCAACGCTTCGCCCCATATTTTGCGCCGTTTCCAAAAAAAGGCCGGTGCTGCCACCGGCCTTGTCTCTTGCTGTTCCTCTAAAAAAATACCGCCCAGATCAGCAGCGCCGCCCCGGCCACCAAGGCCGCAGCCAGCAGCGCCCGGCCCACCTTTGTGCCGTCCACCGGCGCGCCCCGCTTCCAGCTGGTCAGGCTGGCGGCATAGCGTTCCGCCTCTTCCTGCTGGCGTCCCAGGCGCACCGTCTCGCTGTCCGGTGCAAAAAATACCAGCACGCGCTCAATGCCGTCCACACCCGGCTCCCGGATCTCCACCACCTGATGCTGCACACCTTTCATTGCGCTCACCTCCCCCATCGCACCCACTTCCCGGAGAGTGTCGCCGCGCTTTGGACACTTTAAACAAAATAATTTCGGCATCTTTTCCAAAGCCCTCCCGTTTGTCGTGTCAAACCCGTTATACAAGCTGTAAAAGGTAAAAAATGCCTTTCAACTGTTGAAAACCCGGTTGAAAAAGTGAAAAACCCGCTCATCTTCAACCTTTCCCCCTGGTAGCGCTCCGGTTTTGCACCGTGTTTTCCACGGGCTGTGGAAAGTTTTTCACAAAACTTTTCGTTGATTTTTCTTTGTCAAGGGGGAAAAAACGCCGATTTTTGACGGCGGCGGGAGGGAGAAAATCTCTCTTTTGGCAAACTTTACAAAGCAAGTTCTTTCCCTTTACAAAGGGCAGGCCGCGTGGTATCATCATTTTGACAAAGGTCGAAGGGTGGCGGTGAAATTGGGCTTTGAGCTGACGTTCAAAGCGCTGAGCGATCCTACGCGGCGGCGCATTTTGGAGCTGCTGCGCAGCGGCGAGATGAGCGCCGGGGAGCTGACGGACCAATTCGGCACCACCGGGGCCACGGTGTCCCATCATTTGTCGGTGCTGAAAGAGGCGGGGCTGGTGAGCGCCGAGCAGCGCGGCAAGTTCATTTATTACCAGCTGGACACCAGTGTGATGGAGGACCTAATGGCCTGGGTCTCGGGGCTAATGGGAGGTAACGGCGATGAAGAAACTTGATAAAACGGAAGTGCTGATCTGGACTTTCGCGGCGGCGCCGCTGGTGCTGACGGCGGCGTCCCTGCCCTTTCTGCCACAGCTGTTCCCTGTGCACTGGGGTCTGGACGGCCGGCCCGACGGCTGGGGCGGCGCGGGCCAGCTGCTGCTGATGACAGGCACGGGCTTCGGCTCGGCCCTGCTGCTGAAATTTCTGCCCTTCATCGACCCCAAGCGCAAAAATTATGACCGCTTTTCCGGGGGCTACCGGGCGCTGCGCCTTTGCTTTTCCGTGTTCTACTGCTTTATGACGGGCATCATGCTGGCCGGGGCCCTGTGGCCGGACTTGGCCGGGGCGCTGTCCGTGGACCGGCTGGTGACCGCGGGCGTGGGCCTGCTGCTGTGCGTGATGGGCAACTTCATGCCCAAATTCAAGCAGAACTATTTCTGCGGCATCAAATCGCCCTGGGCGCTGGCGGACGAGGACAACTGGCGGCTCACCCACCGCTTTGCCGGGCCCCTCTGGTTTTGGGGCGGCCTTGCCATTGCGGCATGTGCGTTCCTGCTGCGCGGGGCGGCGCTGGCCGCGGCGGTGGGCGCCGGCGTCGCCGCCATGGCGCTGGTTCCTTATGTTTATTCGTATTTCCTGTTCAAAAAAAGCGCAGATCATTGATTTTGCCCGGCGCTTGTGTTATTCTTTTGACAAACAGATTCCGCTGTACGGAAAAATTTTGGAGGGAAACGTCTATGCTGGTAAGCGCGACTGAAATGCTCAAAAAGGCCCGTGACGGCCACTATGCCGTGGGGCAGTTCAACATCAACAACCTGGAGTGGACCAAGGCCGTCCTGCTGACGGCCCAGGAGCTGAACAGCCCGGTGATCCTGGGTGTCTCCGAGGGTGCTGGCAAGTACATGACCGGCTTCAAGACCGTGGCCGCCATGACGGCCGCCATGGTGGACAGCCTGGGCATCACCGTGCCCGTGGCGCTGCATCTGGACCACGGCACCTACGAGGGCGCCAAAAAGTGCGTGGAGGCGGGCTTCTCCTCCATCATGTTCGACGGCAGCCATTATCCCATTGAAGAGAACATCGAAAAGACCACCGAGCTGGTGAAGCTGGCCCATGACAACGGCCTTTCCATTGAGGCCGAGGTGGGCTCCATCGGCGGCGAGGAGGACGGCGTCGTGGGCATGGGCGAGGTGGCCGACCCCGCCGAGTGCGCGAAGATCGCCTCCCTGGGCATCGACTTCCTGGCCGCGGGCATCGGCAACATCCACGGCGTGTACCCGGCCAACTGGAAGGGCCTGGATTTTGACGCCCTGGGCAAGATCCACAACGCCACCGACCACATCCCCCTGGTGCTGCACGGCGGCACGGGCATCCCCGCCGAGATGATCCAGAAGGCCATCAGCCTGGGCGTGTCCAAGATCAACGTCAACACCGAGTGCCAACTCTCCTTTGCGGCCGCCACCCGCCAGTACATTGAGGCGGGCAAGGACCAGCAGGGCAAGGGCTTCGACCCCCGCAAGCTGCTGGCGCCGGGCTTTGAGGCCATCAAGGCCACGGTCAAGGAAAAAATGGAGCTGTTCGGCTCCGTGGGCCAGGCGTAAGACAGTTTATCCCAACGAAAAGCAGCCTCTTGCAAGAGGCTGCTTTTTTTGCGGCAAATATGGTACAATACTACCATCACGCAGAAGGAGCGTTTTCCATGAATGTTTTTGATATCATCGGGCCCGTGATGATCGGGCCGTCCTCCAGCCACACGGCGGGGGCCGCCCGCATCGGGCGCATCGCGCGGGAGCTTCTGGGCGAGGAGCCCGTGGCCGCGGACATCCGCCTGCACGGCAGCTTCGCCCGCACCTACCGGGGCCACGGCACGGACAAGGCCCTGGTGGCGGGCATTTTGGGGCTGCTGCCGGACGACGCCCGCCTGCGGGACAGCCTGGCGCTGGCACAGCGGCAGGGCCTGGCCGTCACCATCTCCACAGTGGAGCTGGAGGGCGCCCACC
>CATXYA010000155.1 GCA_958403605.1 uncultured Oscillospiraceae bacterium | reverse complement strand
CGGGGAAGGACTTGAAGCCCTGGATCTCTAAAGCCTTTAAATACATGACACACGTCCTTCATTGCTTCAATAGCCCATCAGGGCCAGGGCCTCCTTGGCCGCGGCCTGCTCGGCCTGCTTTTTGGAATGCCCCTCGCCGGAGCCGATGCAGTTTGAGTTCAAATGCACCTCCACCACGAAATGCTTGTCATGGTCCGGTCCCGTCTCGCTGGTGACCACGGAGCGCACGCGCTCCTCGGGGTTTTGCTGGATGATCTCCTGCAGATGGGTCTTATAATCCTCCTCGGCGTTTTTATCCGTCAGCGAGGCCGTGACAAAGGGCAGGATGAAGGCCCGCGCCTGCTCGATGCCGCCGTCCAGATACAGCGCCGCGATCAGCGCCTCAAAGGCGTCGGACACCACGCTGGGGCGCGTGCGGCCGCCGCCCAGCTCCTCGCCGTGGCCCAGCCGCAGGTATTCCCCCAGCTGGATCTGCTGTGCAAAGCCGAACAGCGCCGTCTCGCACACCAGGCTGGCGCGCATGCGCGTCAGTTCGCCCTCGGGCATGTTTTTGTGGGTGAATAAGTAATCCGCCACCACGATGGACAGCACGGAATCGCCCAAAAATTCCAGCCGCTCGTTGTGCTTGGTGCCGTGCTTGGCCTCATTGGCATACGAGGTATGGGTGAGGGCCGTCTCTAGCAGGGCTCTATTTTGGAACGTGTAGCCGATGGCCTGTTCCAGCTCGTGCATTTTGCGCATGGGACTGCTCCTCCTTTACTGCTCTTCAGGCTGCGCCGCGGCCAGCCGTGCAGCCATGGCGTCCACCACGCCGCCCTCCACGCAGAACTTGGCCTGCCGGATGGCGTTTTTGAACGCTTTGGCCTTGGACGAGCCGTGGGCCTTGATGACGGGCTTCGACACGCCCATCATCAGCGCGCCGCCGTGCTCGTCGGCGTCCAGCTTCTTTTTGAAATCCTTCATGCCGCCCTTCACCAGCAGGTACGCCAGCTTGGAGGAGAGGTTTTTCAAAAACACCTCTTTGATCTGCCCCACCAGGTTTTTGGCCAGGCCCTCGGTGAGCTTCAAAATGACGTTGCCCGTGAAGCCGTCGCACACCACCACGTCGGCCTCGCCCGTGGGGATGTCCCGCGGCTCGATGTTGCCGCCAAAATTGATATTTTGATTGTGCTTGAGCAGCTGGTGGGCCTCCACGTAAACGGGCGTGCCCTTGCTCTCCTCGGCGCCGTTGTTCACCAGGCACACCTTGGGTTCCTTGCGGCCCAGCACCTTTTCCATGTACACGCTGCCCATGGTGGCAAAGGCGTTCAGCATCTCGGGGCGGCACTCCACGTTGGCGCCGGAGTCCAGCAGCAGGTACGGCTGCACCGTGCCGGGGATCACCGTGCCGATGGCCGGGCGCTTGACGCCCTTCAGCCGCTTGACGATGAGCATGGCCCCCGCCAGCAGCGCGCCCGTGGACCCGGCGGACACAAAGGCGTCGCCCTTGCCCTCGGCCAGCAGCCGCAGGCCCACCACCATGGAGGAATCCTTCTTGTGGCGGATGGCCGCCGTGGGCTCGTCGCACATGCTGATCTCTTCGGAAGCGTTGACGACGGCGATGCCTGTCAAGTCGATGTTCTGCGCCTTGGCCGCGGCCTCGATGGCCTCGGCGCGCCCCACCGCCGTGATGGAGACGCCGTATTCCCGGACGGCCTCGGCGGCCCCCTTCAAAATTTCCGCGGGCGCGTTGTCGCCGCCCATGGCGTCGATGATGATGTTCATGGAAAGTCCCTCCTCAAAATGGGTCTTGTGCGCTCTGCGCCGCCAGCTCTTTTTGCAGCGCGGCAACGGCGCGGTCCGCCAGCTGCTCGTAGCGCAGGCGCTTGTCGCGCACGCGCGTTTCCAGCGGCGGCAGAATGCCCATGTTGGCGCCCATGGGCTGAAAATCCTTCTGCGGCGCGGCGATGTAGCGCAGCAGCGCGCCCAGCATCGTCGTCTCGGGGTATTGCGGCACCGGCGCGCCCGCCAGGCGCGCCGCAATGGCGCGGGCCGCCGCCAGGCCGCTGGCCATGCTCTCCACATAGCCCTCAAAGCCCGTGATCTGCCCGGCAAAATAGACGTTGGGCTGTTTTTTCAGCGCCAGGTCCGGCCCCAGCAGGCGGGGGCTGTCCAAAAACGAATTGCGGTGCATCACGCCGTAGCGGGCGAATTCCGCATGCGCCAGGCCGGGGATCATGGAGAACACCCGTTTCTGTTCGCCGAATTTCAAATTGGTCTGGAAGCCCACCAGATTGTACAGCGTGCCCTCGGCGTTTTCCGCCCGCAGCTGTACGTTGGCCCAGGGGCGGTGGCCCGTGCGCGGGTCCGTAAGGCCCACCGGGCGCAGCGGCCCGTAGCGCATGGTGTCCGCCCCGCGCTGCGCCATCACCTCGATGGGCATGCAGCCCTCGTACACCGACGGCTCGCCGTCAAAGGCGTGCAGCTCGGCGCGTTCGGCGCCGCGCAGCGCCTCATAAAATGCCTCGTAGCCCGCTTTGTCGAAGGGGCAGTTGAGGTAATCCGCCGTGCCGCGGCCATAGCGGGACGCGGCGAAGATCTTTTCCATCTCCAAGCTCTCCGCCGTGACGATGGGCGCGGCGGCGTCATAGAACGACAGCGCCGCACAGCCCGTCAAACGGCCGATCTCGGCGGCCAGCGCCCCCTCCGTCAGCGGCCCGGTCGCCACCAGGGTGATCACGTCCGGGTCGGTGGAAATGGAGGTCACCTCGCCCGGTGTCACCGTGATGCCGGGGCACTGGCGCACCCGCTCTGTGACGGCGGCGGCAAAGAGGCCCCGGTCCACGGCCAGCGCGCCGCCCGCGGCCACGCGGCAGGCCTCGGCCTCGGCCAGCAACTCGTCGCCCAGCAGCTTCATCTCGGCCTTCAGCAGGCCGGAGGCGGAATCCAGCCGGTCCGCCTTCAGGGAATTGGAGCATACCAATTCCGCGAAATCAGCGTTCTTGTGGGCGGGGGAAAACTTCTGCGGTTTCTGCTCGCACAGCTCCACGGCCAAGCCGCGGCGTGCCAGGTACAGCGCGGCCTCGCACCCCGCGAGCCCCGCGCCGATGATTCGGATGTGCATGGTCATTTCTTCTCCTGGGACACGGGGCGCGAATAACCGCAGCCCTCTTTTTCACACAGCAGCATGCCGCTTTTGCCGCCCTTTTTGAACAGTGTGGCCCCGCACTGCGGGCACGTCTCGGCGGTGGGCTCGTTCCAGGTCATGAAATCGCAGCCCGGGTTTTTCTCGCACCCGTAGTAGATGCGCCCGCGTTTTGAGCGGCGGAGCAGCATGCGGCCCCCGCACTTGGGGCAGCTGCCCGGCGTCGCCTGCACGATGCGCCGGGTGTTGCGGCACTCCGGGAAGCCCGGACAGGCCAAAAATTTGCCGTAGCGCCCGGTCTTGATGACCATTTTGCGCCCGCACAGCTCGCACACCTCGTCCGTCTCCTCGTCGGGGATCTTGATCTTCTGGTCCTTCATGGCCTCTTCCGCGTGCTGCAGCGAGGCGTCGAAGCCCTGGTAGAACTGGTCGATGACGTCGTGCCAGTCCTCCTTGCCGCTCTCCACCTTGTCCAGCTGCTTTTCCATGCCGGCGGAGAACGTCACGTCCACGATATCCGGGAACTGGGCCAGCATCAGGTCGTTGATGACCCGGCCCAGCTTGGTGGGCAGCAGCTTTTTCTGGTCCCGCTCCACGTAGCCGCGGTCGATGATGGTGGTGATGATGGGCGCGTAGGTGGAGGGGCGGCCGATGCCGTTCTCCTCCAGCGCCTTGATGAGCGTGGCCTCGGTGTAGCGCGCGGGCGGCTGGGTGAACTTCTGCTCGGGCTTGAGCTCCCGCAGCTTCAGCACGTCGCCCTCGGCCAGCGGGGGCAGCGCGGTCTCTTTTTTCTCCTTCTCGTCCGTGGCCTCCTCGTACAGCGCCGTGAAGCCCTCGAAGGTCACCACGTAGCCGCTGGCCCGGAACACATATCCGCCGGCGGCGATGTCCGCCGAGACGGTATCCTGCAGGCAATCGCTCATCTGGCTGGCGATGAAGCGGCTCCAGATCAGCCGGTACAGCTTGGCCGCGTCGCCGGTGATGCTCTTTTCCACCTCGTCCGGCGTCAGGCCGGGATTGGTGGGGCGGATGGCCTCGTGGGCGTCCTGGGCCGCGGTGGCGCTGCGGGATTTGTAGGTGCGCTTATAATTGCACACGTACGCCTCGCCCCACTGGCCGCCGATGAACTCCTTGGCCGCGGCCACCGCCTCGTCGGCGATGCGCAGGCTGTCGGTACGCATGTAGGTGATCAGGCCCATGGTGCCCTGCCCGGCCACCTCCATGCCCTCGTACAGCGTCTGGGCCGCGCGCATGGTGCGCGTGGCGGTGAAGCCCAGCCGGCGGCTGGCCTCCTGCTGCAGCGTGGAGGTGATAAACGGCGGCGCGGGCGATTTCTTGCGCTTGCCCTTGGACAGGCTCTTCACCGTGTACTGGGCACCCTCCAGCGCATCCGTCACGGCCTTGGCCTCGGCCTCGCTTTTCACCTCCAGCTTTTTGCCGTCCGCCGTGGCGAACAGGCGCGCGGTGAACTTGCGGGTGCTGGACGGCGGCGACAGCAGCGCGTCGATGTTCCAGTACTCCTCGGGGATGAAGGCCTCGATCTCCACCTCCCGGTCCACGATCAGGCGCACGGCCACGCTCTGCACGCGGCCCGCCGAGAGGCCCCGGCGCACCTTGCGCCACAAAAACGGGCTGAGCTTGTAGCCCACCAGGCGGTCCAGGATGCGGCGGGCCTGCTGCGCGTTGAACAGGTCCATATCGATGGCGCGCGGGGCCGCCATGCCCTGGGTGACGCCTTTCTTGGTGATCTCGCCGAAGGTGACGCGGTTGGCCGCGCCCACGTCCAGGCCCAGCAGATTCGCCAGATGCCAGCTGATGGCCTCGCCCTCGCGGTCCGGGTCCGTCGCCAGATAGACAGTGTCCGCCTGCTTGGCCTCGCTTTTCAGCTCCTTGATGATCTTTTCCTTGCCCTTGATGTTGATGTACTGGGGCGTGTAGTTGTGCTCCACATCGATGCCCAGCTGGCTGGCCGGCAAGTCGCGGATATGGCCCATGGAGGCCGTGACCTCGTAGCCGTTGCCCAGATATTTGCGGATGGTCTTGGCTTTCGCCGGAGACTCCACGATGACGAGTTTAGACATGTGATGAACCGTTCCTTTGCATTTCATTCATTTGAGCACGTACCGGCGCCCGGCGGCGGGCAAAACGCTGCCCGCCATCTCCAGCTCCGTAAAAGCCGCCAGCACCGCGGGGAAGGCGAGGCCCGTGGCCGCGCACACCTCGACGGCGCCCAGGGGCACCGGCCCCAGTGCCGCC
>CATXYA010000154.1 GCA_958403605.1 uncultured Oscillospiraceae bacterium | reverse complement strand
CCCCTGGCCCACTGCTTAGAAGGCAGTTGCTCTATCCACCTGAGCTATGGGCGCATGTGTGAGCCTTTCAGGACACTGCTCGACCAGTTTACACTGAAATGGGCGTCTTGTCAAGCATGTTTTTTGAAAAAATCACCTTTCCTCATGCTTTCGGGGAAATGCGACAAAAAAAGCAGGGGAAAGCTTCGCAAAATCACCAAATACGCCCGGGGCCACGCATTGACAGAAAAGGACCGGAAATGATATGATAACGCTGTATTTGAGCGCCCCCGGGCGCGCGCGATCATGCGGATGGAACGAAAGGGGAAACCGATGGAACTGGTGAACGAGACGGAAAAGGCAAGGCAGCTCCGCGCCGACATCGTCAAGATGGTGTATCTGGCGGGCTCCGGCCATCCGGGCGGATCTCTGTCCTGCCTGGAAATGCTGATGGCCCTGTATTATCATGTGATGAAGGTAGACCCGCAGGACCCAAACTGGGAAGAGCGGGACCGTTTTGTGCTGAGTAAAGGCCACGCCTGCCCGGCGCAGTACGCCATTTTGGCCGACCTGGGCTATTTCCCGCGGGAGGAGCTGTGGACGCTGCGCCAGTTCGGCAGCCATTTGCAGGGCCATCCCGACATGCGCAAGACCCCCGGCGTCGATATGAACAGCGGTTCCCTGGGCCA
Source organism: uncultured Oscillospiraceae bacterium (assembly GCA_958403605.1). GTDB lineage: Bacteria > Bacillota > Clostridia > Oscillospirales > Ruminococcaceae > Ruthenibacterium. The sequence goes on along the minus strand of CATXYA010000154.1, from coordinate 4,714 downwards.
GGGCGTCTCCATTGCGGGCGGCATGGCGCTGGCCGCCAAGCTGAAAGGGGAAACGCACCGCGTGTTCGCCGTCATCGGCGACGGCGAGAGCCAGGAGGGGCTGGTGTGGGAGGCCGCCATGAGCGCGGCCCACTACAAGCTGGACAACCTGACCGTTTTGCTGGATCACAACGGCCTGCAGATCGACGGCAGCAACGACCAGGTGATGAGCCTGGGCGACATGATGAAAAAGTTCGAGGCCTTCGGCTTTGCTTGCGTCTATGTGGCGGACGGCCACGACATCGGCGCCATTGTGCAGGCGGTGAACACGCCCCACGCGGGCAAGCCGCTGTTTGTGTGCTGCGAGACGCACAAGGGCCACGGCGTCTCCTTTATGGAGGATCAGGTGGGCTGGCACGGCAAGGCGCCGAACAAGGAACAGTATCAACAGGCGATGAAGGAACTGGGGGTGGAACTGGATGGCTGAAAAAGAATCGCTGCGCGCGGCCTATGGCCGGGAGCTGGCCCGGCTGGGCGCGGAAGACTCCCGCATTGTTGTGCTGGATGCCGACCTGTCCGGTTCCACCATGACCTGCTACTTTGCCAAGGAACACCCGGAACGCTTTTTTGACCACGGCATCGCCGAGGCCAACATGACCTGTGCGGCGGCGGGCTTTGCCCGGGAGGGCTTCATTCCCTTCATCAGCACCTTTGCGGTGTTCGGCACGGGGCGCGCATTCGAACAGATCCGCAACTCCATCGCCTACGTAAACGCCAACGTGAAGCTGGCCTTCACCCACGCGGGGCTGTGCGTGGGCGAGGACGGCGGCAGCCATCAGGCCATCGAGGACATCGCCCTGATGCGCGCGCTGCCCAACATGACGATTTTGGTGCCCTGTGACGCCGAGGAGACGCGCAAGGCGGTGCGCGCCGCCGCGGCCATCGACGGCCCGGTGTACCTGCGCATCACCCGGCCCGAGTGCCCGGTGTTCACCACGCCGGATTCCCCGTTTGTGCCCGGCAAGGCCAACGTGCTGCGCGAGGGCGGCGACGTGGCCATCATCGCCACGGGGCTGATGGTGGCCGAAGCCATGCAGGCGGCGGCGCAGCTGGCACAGCAGGGCGTGGAGGCCACGGTGGTGAATATGCACACCCTCAAGCCGCTGGACGCCGAGACCGTGCTGGCGGTGGCCGGGCGCTGCGGCGCTGTGGTCACGGTGGAAGAGCACACCGTCATCGGCGGTTTGGGCTCGGCGGTGGCCGAGGTGCTGGCGGGCAGCAGCAGCGCCAAATTCACCCGTATCGGCATCGAGGACAAGTTCGGCCAGTCGGGCAAGCCGGACGAGCTGTTCCGCGCTTACGGCTTGACGGCGGACAACATCGCCGCCAGGGCCAAGGCATTGATCCAATAAAGCCGCGCCGCTGTTTCAGCAGAAACAGCGGCGCTTTTTGTTGAAAGCACCATAACGTCCGCTCATTTGCCGAAAAATTTTACACAAACTGTAATTTTTCTTAATTTTTCCTGTTTTTTTTCGAAAAACTGCAACATTTCCGCCTCCTGCTGCGTATACTATAGTAGAGCAGCAGGAAAGGACGTGGAAGCGGTGGAGGAACAGAGCCGGCAAGATTTTTGGACGACCCTGCGGCAGATGTTTGGAATGGTCTATTCTGAAACGCCGCCGGAATCCGTCGAAGAAAGCGAGGAAAACGAGGACTGAGGGAGCGTGTGCTTCGAACCTGTTTTCCCGCATGTGAAAATTAGAGCAAGGCAGCCTTTTTATTATATAAAAAGGTTGCTTTTTTTTTGCCCCTGCTTTATAATGAAAACACTCCGAATGGGGGAAAGTGGGTAGAAGTGGGTAAAACGGCGAAAGGTGGCGGCGGCGATGCTGATGGGCGAGTACAACTATGCCGTCGACGAAAAGGGCCGTTTGAATTTCCCCGCCAAATTTCGGGAGGAGATGGGCCAAAGCTTCACGGTGACCCGCTGGCTGGACGGCTGTTTGGTGGCATTCCCCGAGCAGGCGATGGAGCGCATGGTGGCGCTGATCGAGGAAAAGAGCATCGTCAAGTCCCGCCAGCTCAAGCGCATCCTGTACGGCAACGCCGCCACGGTGCAGCCGGATAAGCAGGGGCGCATCCTGCTATCCGCCAATTTGCGCACCCATGCGGGCCTTGAAAAAGACGTGACCATCATCGGCGCAGGGACCTATGCCGAGATCTGGGACACGGCGGCTTGGCAGAAGCTGAACGAGGATTTCGACAGCGACGCCATTGAGGCCGCCATGGAAGAAATGGGGCTCTGAGCCATATGGAATTTCATCACATCCCTGTCCTCCTCGCGCAATGCCTTGAGGGGCTTGCCATCCAGCCGGGTGGCACATATCTCGACGGCACCGCGGGCGGGGCAGGGCATTCAAAAGAAATCGCGGCACGGCTGACCACCGGCCGCTTGATCAGCCTGGACCAGGACCCCGACGCCGTGCAGACGGCGCGCGGGCGGCTGGCAGGCCTGCCCGCCACGGTGGTGCAGGCCAATTTCCGTGACGCCGGCCGCGTGCTGGCGGAGCTGGGCATCGACGGGCTGGACGGCGCTTTGCTGGATTTGGGCGTGTCCTCCCACCAGCTGGACGAGCGCGGGCGCGGCTTTTCCTACCAGGGAGACGCACCGCTGGACATGCGCATGAGCCAGGCGGGCCCCACGGCGGCGGACCTGATCGCCGGGGCCAGCCGCGAGGAGCTGGCGCGCATTTTAAAGGAGTACGGGGAAGAGCCCTACGCCTGGCAGATCGCGGGCAGGCTGACGGCAGCGCGCGGGACAGCGCCGATCAAGACCACGGCCCAGCTGGTGCAGCTGGTGGCCTCGGCAGTGCCGCCCGCGGTGCGCCGGAAGGGCAAAAACCCGGCGCGGCGCACGTTTCAGGCGCTGCGCATCGCCGTCAACGGCGAGCTGGACGCCCTGAGCGAGGGCATGGACGCCATTTTCGCGGCCTTGAAGCCGGGCGGACGCCTGTGCATCATCACCTTCCACTCGCTGGAGGACAGGCTGGTGAAGCAGCGCTTCAAACTGTGGGCCACGGCCTGCACCTGCCCGCCGGAGTTTCCGGTGTGCGTGTGCGGCGGCAAGGCCAAGGGCAGGCTGGTCACCAAAAAGCCCATCGAGGCGGCGCCGCAAGAGCAGCAGGAGAACCGCCGGGCCCGCAGCGCCAAGCTGCGCGTGATCGAAAAACTATAAAAGGACCAACTGATTTTAAAGAGAGGGGGTGAGCGCCATGCAGGGAATGGAGACCACCGCATATGATCTGGATACCTTTGCGCCGCGCCGGCAGCGCCAGCGCCAGCCGCTGAAGGTGGTAAAAAACAAAAAGCACCGCAAGCTGCTGGGCATCGATCTGCGCGTCGTCAAGATCGTGGCGCTCGCGTCCATCTTTTTGGCGCTGGTGACCAGCGTTTTGTATTCCCACACCACGGCCACCGAGCTGGCGGGCCGCATCCAGACCCAGCAGGACGCGCTGGTGGAGCTGGAGAGCGAGTACGCATATCTGAACAACGAGCTGGATATGAAATCCAACACTGCCACGGTGGAGGAATACGCCACCGGCCAGCTGGGGCTGGTAAAGATGGACCGCAGCCAGGTGACGTATGTGTACGGCGGCGACGAAAACACCATCACGCGGACGAAGACCGGCTTTGGGCTCCTGGCCGACCAGGTGCAAAAGGGCATTTTAAGCGCGATGGAATACCTGACGTCTTGAATGAATACCGATTATCACCGCCCTTTTGCCCAGCTGTGCGCCGGGCGAGCGGTGATAATTGTTTATCCGGGGAAAACGCCGGGCGCGGTGCCCGGCAGGCATTGTATAAAAAGGGAGCAGAGAAGGAGACACTATGGCAGGAACGCAAGGAAACCCGCAGCAGCCCCGCAGGGGGAGCGACGACCGGCCCCAGAGCACGGTGAGCCAAAGCATGCGCGTGCGCGTGACGGTGATCGGCGTGGCGCTGTGCCTGTTTTTCGGCCTGCTCATTTATATGCTGTACACCTACCAGGTGCGTGACACCGAAAAGTGGAGCGCCAAGGCCACGGCCCAGCAGCTCTCCGACGAGGAGATCGCACCCAACCGCGGCGTCATTTACGACGCCAACATGAAGGTACTGGCGCGCAGTTCCACCGTGTGGACCATCGTGGCCTCGCCGCGGGATATGAAAGAGGCGGGCACGGACATCATCACGCTGGCGCAGAAGCTGGCGGAGATCTTGGATCTGGACGCGGAAAAGGTGCTGGAAAAGCTGCAGAAATCCGATTCCAACTACCAGTCCATCAAGAAAAAGGTGGAAAAACCGATTGCCGACGCATTGACGGCGTGGATCGATGAATACAATTCCGCGGAAGACCATAAGAGCACCCCCATCAAGGGTATTAGCCTGGTGCAGGATTCCAAGCGCTATTACCCCTACGGCAATTTCGCCTCCACGGTGCTGGGCTTCGTCAATGCCGACGGTAACGGTGTCCTGGGGCTGGAGCGCCGCTATAATGACGAGCTGGTGGGCACGCCGGGCCGCGTGGTGAAGCCGAAAAACGCCTGGGGCTACGATCTGCCCAACACGGTGTACGAGGCCGATTATGACGCCCAGGACGGCAACAGCCTGGTGCTGACCATCGACGAGACCATCCAGCACTGCGTGGAAAAAGAGCTGGCCAGCCTGGTGAGCCTGAACAACGTCACCAACCGCGCCG
>CATXYA010000153.1 GCA_958403605.1 uncultured Oscillospiraceae bacterium | reverse complement strand
CGCTTTGCGCCACCTTCCCCCACCGGGGGAAGGCAAACGCGGGCGGCAAGCCGCCTTGCTACTGCTTGCTAAAAGCTTTACGCTTGTTAATATCTTCTTAAGTAAACGTAAAGCTACGTTGTTTTTCCGCGAAAGCAAGGAAAAACAAAAGCCTTCCCCCGGTGGGGGAAGGTGGCAGCCGCTTTGCGGCTGACGGATGAGGGGGCGCCCGCAAGCCTACCCTTCCGCACCCACCCGGCCCGGAAGGGCGGCCAATGCCCGCCCGCAAAAAACGCAGCCACCGCTTGATAACTGGATAAATTTAGTATACAATAAGCCTGAGGCTATTTTTAAGGAGGAACTTGCAATGACAGTACAATTGAACACCGCCGCCAAGTACGGCAAAGACGTGGGTTTCGAGCGCATCCGCCGCATCACCGGCTACCTGGTGGGCACCATGGATAAATGGAACGACGCCAAAAAGGCCGAGGAGCACGACCGCGTCAAGCACGGTCTGGCCCAATAAGCCATGGCCGCTGAGACCATCGATCTGGCCGGCATCGTAGGCGATTCCATCGTCGACGGCCCGGGCATCCGCGTGGTGTTTTTCGCCCAGGGGTGCCCCCGCCGCTGCGAGGGCTGCCACAACCCCGAAAGCTGGCCCTTCGGCACGGGTACCCGAAAAACGGTGGACGAACTGTTCGCCATCGTCAAGGGCAACCCCCTCGCCAAAGGCGCCACCTTCTCCGGCGGCGAGCCCTTCAGCCAGGCCGCGCCCTTTGCCGCGCTGGCCAAAAAGCTGAAGGCCGCAGGGTATGAGGTCGCCAGCTATTCCGGTTACACCTTTGAGCAGCTGCTGGAAGCGGGCACGCCGGAACAGAAGGACCTGCTGGCCAGCCTGGACGTGCTGGTGGACGGCGAGTTCATCCTCGCCCAGCGCAATTTAGACCTGCGCTTTCGCGGCAGCGAAAACCAGCGCATCCTGGACGTGCCCAAAAGCCTGGCGGCAGGCCGGGCCGTCTGGTACGACGGCGAGCGCTGGACCGGCCCCAGAAAATAGAAGCATCAGCCCCGGGGGCGCGTTTTGCAACGCGCCCCCTTTTTCTTGAATTCGCCCGCGCCGGCGTGCTATAATAAGCCGCGGACTGCAAACGCTTGCGGCCCGCACCCCTCACGATAAAGGAGACGAACCCCGTTATGCGCATGCGCTTCAAACCCTATGCCGGGCCCGAGCTGGCGGCCTGCCCCTTCTGTGTGGACGCGCCCATGGAGCACAAGGGCCAGTGGAACAGCCTCTTCGCCCGGCCCGCGCAGCCCCTGCACCTGGAGCTGGGCTGCGGCAAGGGCGGCTTTTTGGCCCAGCTGGCCGCCGCCCATCCGGACATCAACTATCTGGGCATCGACATCACCGCCAAGGTGCTCATCCTGGCCAAGCGCAACGTCGACCGGGCGTATGAGGCGGCGGGCCGCGCGCCGGACAATGTGCTGCTGCTCACCCATAATATCGAGCGCATCCATCAGATGATGGGCGCGGGGGACCGGGTGGACCGCATCTACATCAATTTCTGCAACCCCTGGAACAAGAAGTCCGGCCACAAAAAGCACCGGCTCACCCACCCGCGCCAGCTGCTGCAGTACCGGGAATTTTTGTCCGAAGAGGCCGAGCTCTGGTTCAAATGCGACGACGAGGACCTGTTTTGCGACACGCTGGAATATCTGCCCGCGGCGGGCTTTGCCGTCACCTGGCAGACGCGGGACCTGCACGCCGACGAGCCCGCGTGGAACATCCGCACCGAGCATGAGCAGATGTTTACCCAGCAGGGCATCCCCACCAAGGCGCTCATCGCCAAGAAGATGCCCCTGGACGAAGCCGCGCTGGCGGCGGCAAAGGAGTGGTGAGCATGGGGGACCGGGCCAAGGGCGTTTTGTGCGTGCTGGCGGCCAGCGTGGCCTACGGCGTGATGCCCGTGTTCAGCAAATTCGCGCTGGCGGAGGGCATGGCGGCGGGCAGCGTGGTGTTCTGGCGCTTCGCGCTGTCGGCGGTGTTCGCGCTGCTGTTCGTCCTCAAATCGAAGTTCCGCTACATGACGCGGGCCCAGCTGGCGCACCTGCTGGTGTTCGGCATCCTGGGCTTTGGCATGACCATCAACCTGCTCACCACGTCGTACCAGTATCTGCCCACGGGCGTGGCGACGATTTTCCACTTCGCGTACCCGCTGTTCATCATCCTGGCCATGGCCGCGCTTTACAAGGAACAGATCACCTGGCCCAAGGCCGTGGCCTGCCTGCTGGCGCTGGCGGGCATCGCCCTGCTGGCCGATCTTTCCGGCGGCCTGTCCCTGCCGGGGGTGCTGCTGGCGCTGGGCAGCGCCGTCACCTACGCGGCCTTCGTCATCGCCAGCCGCAAAAGCAGCTTTGCCGTGCTGCCGCCGGTGCAGGTCATCCTGTTCGTCAGCGGCTTCTCGGCGGTGGTCTTCGGCGTCAAGGGCGCCGCGGTGGGGGAATTGTGCCTGCCGCCCACGGCCCGGGCCTGGGGCTGCCTGGTGGTCATCTCGCTGCTGTGCACCGTGTTCGCGCTGGCGTCGCTCACCCAGGGCATCCGTTTGCTGGGGGCCTCCACGGCCTCGGTGCTCAATATGCTGGAGCCCATTACCAGCGTGGTCTGCGGCGTGCTGGTGTTCGCCGAGCCCCTGGGCCTGCGCACCCTCGCGGGCTGCGCCCTGGTACTGCTGGCAACGGGCTTCGTCATCCTGGGGGACAGGGCGCCGAAAAAATAGCCCGCGTCGGCCCGGCGGGCGCGCCGTCCCCGGCGTTTTGCGGCGCCACGCCCGCGCCCTGCGCGAAAACCCCTTGCATCCTGCGTCAAAACGTGCTATACTAAGTACCGTACGATAAAGTAACTTGACTGAAAGAGTGGGCCGCATGGTCCGCTCTTTCCTGTTTGTCTGGGCCTTTTTGGCAGGAGGGGACGCATGGCGAAGGAGAAGGGCGGCGGCACCGTGCAGGCGGTGGAGGCCCTGGTGGAGCCGGTTTTGGCGCAGCTGGGGCTGCATGTCTGGGACGTGCGCTTTGAAAAGGAAGGGCCGGATTGGTTCCTGCGCATCTACATTTTCGGCGACGGCCCGCTGGACATGAACGCCTGCGAGGCGGCCACCCGCGCCATCGACCCGGTGCTGGATGCGGCGGACCCCATCAGCCAAAGCTATTACCTGGAGGTGGGCAGCCCGGGCCTGGGCTGCAAGCTCACGCGGGACGCCCACTTCGCGGCCAAGCGCGGGGAAAAGGTGCTGGCGCACCTCATCCGCCCCAATGAGGCGGGTGAGCGCGAGGTCTCCGGCATCCTGGAGGGCAAGGAGGGCGGCATCGTCACCCTGCGCCGTCCGGACGGCACCGCGGCGGCCATCGACGTCAAGGACGCCAGCTATTTCAAGCTGTGCGACGACGAAGACCTGTTCTGAAACAGTCGGACACCATAATATAGAAACAAAGGGATGGTTTAGAAAAATGAATGCGGAATTTTTTGAGGCGCTCTCCATGCTGGAGGCCGAGCGCGGCCTGCCGGCGGATTATCTGCTGGAAAAGATCAAAAACGCCATCGTCATCGCGGTGAAGAAGGATTACGACGTGGAGGACGACAACGTCTTTGTGGAGATCGACCCCGCCAAGGGCCGCTTCAATGTCAGCCTGCTCAAGCACATCGTGGAGACGGTGGAAAACCCCAACACCGAGATCAGCGTGGAGGAAGCCCAGGAGAAAAAGAAGAGCTACAAGCTGGGCGACGAGTTCTCCATCCCCCTCAAGACCCAGGATTTCGGCCGCATCGCGGCGCAGACGGCCAAGCACGTCATCCGCCAAGGCCTCAAGGAGGCCGAGCGCAGCCAGCAGTACGCGGAGATGCAGTCGAAAGCGCACGAGATCGTCTCCGCCGTCGTCACCAACCTCGACCCGGTGCGTGGCATGGTGACGCTGGAGCTGGGCAAGGGCGGCACCGCCACCCTGCCCCGCAACGAGCAGGTCCCCGGCGAGCAGCTGGAGGAGGGCCAGCACCTGCAGGTGTACGTGGTGGACGTCATGGAGACCGAGCGCGGCCCGCGCATGATGCTGTCGCGCACGCACCCGGGCCTGGTCAAGCGCATGTTCGAGATGGAGGTGCCCGAGATCTTCGACGGCACCGTGGAGATCAAGGCCATCAGCCGCGAGGCGGGCGCCCGCACCAAAATGGCGGTGTGGAGCAAGGATGAAAACGTCGATCCCGTGGGCGCGTGCATCGGCCCCCGCGGCCAGCGCGTCGCCAAGATCGTGGAAGAGCTGGGCGGCGAAAAAATCGACATCGTGCGCTGGCATGAGGACCCGGCCCAGTTCATCAGCGAGGCCCTCAGCCCCGCCAAGGTGGTGGGCGTGGAGATCCTGGAGGGCGAAAGCAAGGCCTGCCGCGTCACCGTGCCCGACCACCAGCTCAGCCTGGCCATCGGCAACAAGGGCCAAAATGCCCGTCTCACCGCCCGCCTGACGGGGTACAATATCGATATCCGGCCCGAGAGCGGCTATTACGGCGAAGAGCCGCCCGTGAAGCCCGCGGAAGAATAAAACCAAGGAGGACGCCATGACACCGAAAAAGATCCCGCTGCGCAAGTGCAGCGGCTGCGGGGCATCCAAACCCAAGAAGGAGCTGGTGCGCGTGGTGCGCGCGCCGGACGGCGCCGTCTCGCTGGATCTGACGGGCCGCAAACCGGGCCGCGGGGCCTATGTCTGCCCCGATCCGGCGTGCCTTGCCAAAGCGCGCAAGGCCAAGCGCTTCGAGCGCGCGCTGGAAACGGCCATCCCGGACGCGGTCTTCGAGGCCATGGCGGCCGAGCTTGCATCAAGGGAGGGCTCATGACCGATAAATTGCTGTTTGCCCTCTCGCTGTGCCGCAAAGCCGGCGCGCTTACCACCGGCTTCGACGCCGTGAAGGAAAGCGTGTTCAAGGGCAAAGCCCAGCTCGTGCTGTGCGCGTCCGACGCGTCCGAGGGCACCAGGCGCCGCATGAAAGCCATCTGCGAAGACCTGGAGACCGAATACGCCGATCTGCCCGAGCGCCAAAGCGAGCTCGCGGCCATCTGCAAAAAACCCACGGCGGTGTTCGCCGTTACCAACGGAGAACTCGCCAAGTTGTGCCGCAAAAACCTGCCCGGCGATGCGGAATGTAAGGAGGAACGTCCATGATCATTAAATACAAGCTCAGCGACCTGGCCAAAGACCTGGGCCAGCAGAATAAGACCCTCATCGACCTGTTCACCCAGTGGACGGGCGAGGTGAAAAAACACACGTCCGTGCTGACGGAGGAAGAGCTGAACCGCGTGTTCGAGCACTTCACCAAGCAGGCGGAGGAGCCCAGCCTGGATGCGTACCTGGCCAGCGCCCCGGCGCCCGCGCCCAAAAAGGAGGCCC
>CATXYA010000152.1 GCA_958403605.1 uncultured Oscillospiraceae bacterium | reverse complement strand
ACGCCGGCGGGGAGCTGCAGGCTCGTAAGAGCCTCGACCGTCTTGTTGGACGGCTTCAGGATGTCGATCAGACGCTTGTGGGTGCGCATCTCAAACTGTTCGCGGCTGTCCTTGTACTTGTGCACCGCGCGCAGGATGGTGACCACCTCTTTGTCTGTGGGAAGAGGGATGGGGCCGGACACACGGGCGCCCGTGCGCTTCGCCGTCTCCACGATCTTCTCCGCCGCGCTGTCGATGAGCGTGGCGTCGTAGCTCTTCAAACGGATCCTGATTTTCTCCTTGACTGCCATTGCTTTTCGCCTCCTTAAAATTTTGCGTGGGGGGCTTCGATAAACACTGAACACTGTGCCGGGTGTTTCACGCCTTGGCATCAGAAAAGCCGGTGAACCGCAGTGCAGTTCCCCCGGACAGACCCTGGTGCAAAGTGCATGGACATTGGTTTCGCCGAGACAAGTCATCGGCAAACGTATCCCTTTGCGTTCAGTATTCTTTCGCCCGGTTCTTGATCGGACATACTCGGCGGAAAAACCGGCATGAGGTACTATGCCGCAACCTCCCGCGTCAACGCATATCGTGCCCTGCTGATTGCAGGGCAATCGCAGTCGCCTAATAATAATACCAAAAGCCCCTGCAAAAAGCAAGGGCTTTCGGAAAATTCGTTTCTTTTTTTCACTTTCTCTGTTGTGACAGCCGCTCCCAAACTTTTTCCTGTCATTTTGTGCAACTTGCCGCATTTTCCCGCAAAGTCTCCAAAAAAACGGCGTCCGGCGTCACGTAAGCCGTCTCATAAGGGTCGTACAGCACCATGCCGGGCTTGGCGCCGTTGGCCTTCCAGACGTTTTTCACCTCGGTATAATCCACGGCCACCTTCACGGCGCCGCCCTCGGGGCTGTACTGGCTGGAATGGTACGCCGCCAACATGGCCGCCTCGGTCTTGGTGCCATCCGGCACGTCCCGCCCCTCGCACAGCACCACCGCGTGGCTGCCGGGAGCATTTTTCACATGGAACCACACGTCGCGCCCGCGGGCGGTCTTCAGGGTCAGGCGGTCGTTCTGCATATTGTTGCGCCCCACCAGGATGGCAAAGCCGTCCGAGGAGCGGTAGCGCAGGAAATCCGCGGGCTTTTGCTTTTTGTCCTTGAACTTGAAGTATTTCAAATAGCCCTGGGCCTTCAGCTCGGCGCGGATCTCGTTCAGCGCCGCCTCGCCCTGGGCCGTCTCCACCTCGTACTGCACCGTGGCCAGGTAGGCCGCCTCGGCGTCGCTCTCCGCGATGAGCTGGGTGAGCAGCCGCGCGGCGGTCTGCTTTTTCTTGTATTCCTTGAAATATTTCTGCGCGTTGGCCGAGGGCTGCAGGCGCACGTCCAGGGGAATGGTGACGGGCTGGCCGTCGTAGTAATTGGTCAGCGTGACCTCCTTGGCGCCCTTGGGCACGGCCCACAGGTTGGCGCTCAGCAGCTCGCCGTACACCCGCAGCGTGTCGGAGGCGGCGCTTTCGGCCTGCTCCTCCCGCCGGGCAGCGGCCTTGCGCACCGCGCGCTCGTGCAGGTTGCGCACCGTCTTGGCCAGCTCCCGGCTCTTCTGGCGCAGGCGCTCGGCTTTGTCCTTGGCCGCATAGTAGCCCTCCAGCAGCTCCGAATAGCTGCCGAAGGTGCGCAGCTCGGCCTCCGGGCCGTACTGGGTCAGCGGCAGGAAGCTGAACTCCACAGGCCGGCCCTCGGCCACGGCCAGCACCGGCGTCCCGCCCGCGGCGTACACGTCCTTGATCTCGTCCAGCGCCCGGGCCAGCGCCTGCTTTTGTTCCGGCGTCATGGCGCAGGCATCCGGCTCGGCGGGGCCAAAGGCACGGTAAACCGCCTCGCGGCACACCACGGGCCCGGCGCCGCCGGTACACTTTGTCAGCGCCTTGCTCACCGGCATCTCCAGCTCCGCCAGGGCGGCCACCAGCCCCGGCGCGCTGGTGCCGAAGAAGGACAGGCGGTCCGGCTTCGGCGGCAGCTGGTAGCGCAGGCCCGGCAGCAGCTGCCGCAGCTCAGAATCCTCGAAGTCCACCCGCTTGAGCGCGTCGATGATCTTGCCCGCGCGCTCGGGGAAGGCCGCGTTCTCCTTCTGCACCAGCACCAGGTTCGAGTAGCGCCCCATCAGCTCGGCAGCCAGGGTGTTCACCACCGTGTCGCCCAGCTCACTGGTGCACTGAAAATCGAAAAACAAGATGCGCTCGTCTGGGATGGTGCGCACGTCCAGCAGGCGCCCCCCGGTAAAATGCTTGCGCAGCAGCATGCAGAACGAGGGCGGCACCGCCGGGTTCTCAAAGCTCTCTTTCGTCAGGCAGGCCCGGGCCGAGCCCGAGCGCGCCGACAGCAGCAGCCGGTAATTGTCCGTGCGCGTGCGCAGGTTGAACACCACCTCGTCCCGGGTGGGCTCAAAAATTTTATCGATGCGGGCGTCCGCCAGCGTCGTTTTCAGTTCTTTGCCGGCCAGCGCCAGCGTCGCGGCATCCAAGGCCATCGTTTTTTCTCCTTCTTTTCTGCAGCCCGCTTCCTTTTACAGATCCAGCCACAGCTCTCGTTTGAACGCCGCGAACCCCTGCCGCGCATAGAGGGCGGCGGCCCGCTCGTTCTTTTCTTCCACCTTGAGCGTCAGCGCCAGCAGGCCCCGGCGCTTGGCCTCGGCCCGCGCCGCTTCCAGCAGCGCCGTTCCGGCACCCTTCCCCCGCGCCGCGGGGGCGACGATGAGGGAAGCCACATGGGCGCGCTTTCCTTTTTTCTGGACCGCGGCGTAGCCGATGCCGCCCCCGCCGCCCGCCGCCGCCAGGCAGAAACCGCCCTCCCCGGCCACGAGGGCCCGCAGGGAGGCCTGCTCCCAGGCCACGGCTTCCGCCCGCGCGGGACGCACCGTCTCCGGCTCCAGGGGCAGCATGGCGTCCGCCAGCAGTTCGCCCAAGCAGAACAGGGCCGGCAGGTCCGCAGCAGCGGCAAACCGCACCGTCACGGCCGCACCTCGGCAAAGGGCTCCCCCTCCAAAAACTCCAGCACCGGGCAGCCCGGCAGCGCCGCCCGCAGGCGCGCCGCCAGCACGGGCACGATGATGCGCTCGGTGGAGGCATGGGTGGCCGCGATCACCGGCAGGCCCAAAGCCGCCGCGTCCAGAAAATCGTGATGGCCCGCCGCCCCGGTGACGAGGCAGTCCGCGCCCAAAGCTTTGGCCTCTTCAAAGTAATCGCCGCCCGCGCCGGACACCACCGCCGCCGTATGCACGGCCCGGTCGCCCAGGCTGTAGCGCACGGGGGCATCCAGCAGCCTGGCGATGCGCCGGGCAAAATCCGCCGCAGTTGCCGTCTCCGCCATCTCGCCCAGCACACAGGTGCCCGCCGTGGCGCGCACGTTCAGCAGGCCCACCGCCCGCGCCAGCGTCTCGCAGACACCGCCGGGGGCTTTGTCCAAATTGGTGTGCGCGCTGATGACATTGATGCCCGCCAGGGCCAGGCGCACCGCCGGGGTGGCGGGGCTCACGCGTTTCAGCGCATGGAAAATGACGGGATGATGGGTCACCAGGGTATTGCACCCTTGCGCCAGCGCAAACTCCTGCGCGGCGGGCGTGGGGTCCAGCGCGCAGACGATGCCCGTCACCTCCGGCGCGCTCTCCACCAGCACGCCTACATTGTCCCACGGCTCCGCGGTGTTCCCCGGCGCCCAGGCCTCCAGCGCCGCCGCCGCATCTTTCAGCTGGATCTTCATTGCATATCCTCCGCCGCCGCCCGCACCTGGGCGGCCAATTTTAAGTAACGTTCCGGCACCTCTGCGCCCCGGGCGTATTTTTCCGCCAGCAGGGCCACGTGCCGCAGATAGGCTTTTGCCGCCGCCCCCTTCCGGGGCGTCAGGCCCACGGCGCATTCATATAAGGTGGGCGTCCGCGGCCTGCCCGTGTACTCGGCGCACAGCACCGTGTAGGTGCGCCCCACGGCCAGCACCGGCGTCTCTCCCACCAGAGTAAATCCGCGGCGCCACAAAAAGTCCCGCAGCACGCCGTGCTTGGTGGGCGGCACGAAGATGAAGCGCATGCCCGTTTCCAAGGGAAAGGGCGCCGCCTTGATCATTTCCGCCGCCGTGACACCGGAGACCCCGGCGATGACGATGTCCTGCGCCTCGCCCGGCGCCAGCACCGTCAGGCCGTCGCCCAGGCGGCACTCCACCCGGTCGCCGCAGGAAAACGCCGCACAAAGCGCGGCGGCGCGCGCCAGCGGCCCGGGGCGGAGGTCCGCCGCGATGACCCGCCGGCACACGCCGGTAACTGCCAGATAGACCGCCAGCTTGCCATGGTCGCAGCCGATATCGGCCGCCGCGGCGCCCGGGCGCACCCAGGCCGCCGCCGCCGCCAGCCGCGCGTCCAGCGCCGGTGCTTTGTCAGGCGCCGATGAGCTCATTCACTTTCGCCAGCAGCTCGTCCACATCCACGCCGTGGACGTAGCAGGCCTGCTCCACGGTCTCGCCGCGGGAGGACGGGCAGCCCAGGCAGTGCATGCCGATGGACAAAAACGCGGGCGCGGTCTCGGGCGCCATATCCAGAATATCGCCGATGATGGTATCTTTCGTGATGGTCATAAAGAACCTCCTGTAAAAACGTTTGATTTACGGGCCCGGCGCTCGGCGCCGGACGCGCTGCAAGTATTGTACCCTAAAATGGTGCAGTTTACAAGGGGCGGCGCACATTCATTGGCCGCGCTTCCAGTTCTTCCCTGCACCGTGCCCTCAAATGACGAAGCCGCCGTTGACGCCCAGCACTTGGCCGGTGATAAAGCCCGCCTGCTCGCTGCACAGGAACGCCACGGCGGCGGCGATGTCTTCCGGCGTACCCAGGCGGCACAGCGGCGTCTCTTCCGCCAGAGCGGCTTTGTCCGCCTGCGAAAAGCCCGCCATCATGTCCGTCTCCACCGCGCCGGGGGCCACGCAGTTCACCGTGATGCCGCTGGGGCCCTCTTCCTTCGCCAGGGCTTTCGTCAGGCCGATCACCGCCGCCTTGGCCGCGGAGTAATCCACCTCGCAGGAGGCGCCCGTCTGGCCCCACATGGAGGAGATGTTGACGATGCGCCCCCACTTGGCGCGGATCATGCCGGGCAGCGCCGCGCGGCAGCATAAAAAGGAGCCCTTGGCGCACACACCCATCATCTCGTCCCAATCGGCCTCTGTGAGGTCGGTAAACAGCTTTTGCCGGGCGATGCCCGCGTTGTTCACCAGCACCAAAGGCGTGCCCAGCGCCGCCGTCACCGCGCCAAACAGCGCCGCCACGCTGGCGGCGTCGGCCACATCCACGGCAAAGGGCGCCGCCGTGCCGCCCGCGGCGCGGATCTGTGCGCACACCGCCGCGGCTTTTTCCGTATCTTTATGGCAGCACACCGCCACGCGCAGGCCCTGGGCCGCC
>CATXYA010000151.1 GCA_958403605.1 uncultured Oscillospiraceae bacterium | reverse complement strand
CGCCCTGCTGCGCCTGGAGTGTCAGGCCGGAGAGCAGATTGGTGAAATCGTGCCGGAAAGCGCGGATCTCCTGCTGCAGCTCCTCCAGCAGCGCCATGTGGGCCTGCTGCTGCAGGATGGTCTCCTCCTGGGCTTTGATCTTGTCCTGCCCGGCGGCGTACATGGCGGCAAACTGGATCAAAAACAATCCCACCACAATGAAGAAAAAGAAAAACGCCGCATAGCCCATATCCGACGCCGTGTCCGGGTAAAGCAGCCGCAGCACCGGCAGGGTGCACATGAGCAGATAAGCGGCCAGCAGCGCCAGCAGCGCCCGGCCCCTGCTGTGAAAGAGCGCCGAAAAGTAGCGGTAAAAGCCTGTCCTGCGCAGCACCAGCGCCGCCAGGCAGGCCACAAGCAGGCAGAGCGTGTAGGGCATATAGAGCCGCACAAACGCCAGAAAATACATGCGGTCAAACAGGGGGCTGTAGGTATCCACCGCCCGGACCATCACCGAGCTGGCGGTCAGGACGATGAACACGCTCAAGACTGCCGCCGTGACCGTGTGTGGCAGCGGCAGGCGGAACGCCCGGTGCAGCATCCAGCCCAGCACCAGCGCGTGGGCCGTGTACAGGACCAGGTCATAATAGGGGGAGCCCTCCAGCGGCGTATCCAGCAAGACCTCCACCAAGATCCCCAGCCATTGTACCGCGCAGGCATAGCCGCAGTAGGCAGCCAGGCCGCCCCAGCGCAGCCTGCGCCCAAGGATACCGGTGGCCAGCACAAACAGCGCCAGCGGGATCATGGCGAACACATAAAACGCCGTAAAAATACGAAAGGGCCAACCCATAACAGCCTCCTCTTGCCGGGCGCGGCACGCCGCCCCGTATAACTAAAACGTTCAATAAAAAAGCCCCGCGGGCACAAATACCCACGAGGCTTTTGGTGCGGATGAAGGGACTTGAACCCACATGAGATTGCTCTCACTAGAACCTGAATCTAGCGCGTCTGCCAGTTCCGCCACATCCGCATATATGGTAACGCGGGACAAGCCCGCGGAACCGCTTTTTTGTGTGTCCGGGACGTTACTCCCGAGCAGCAAGATGAATTATAGCATCCCTCTTTCATTTTGTCAACGGCTTTTCCAAAAAAAATCGAAAATTCGCGGCTGCGCCTATTTTTGACGCTGTAACCACCATTCTTCGGGGCGGATGAGGCCGGTGAGAAAGCCCAGCAGCGCATACAGCACCGTGACGAAAACACCGCCGATGATCAGCTGCGCCACCGCCGGCCACGCGGCCACCAGCAGCGCACCCGCATAACGCCAGGCAAACCCGGCCACCCCCACCAGCGCCGCGGGCCACAGGGCCCAGCGCATGACGCGCAGCCGCAGGCCGGTGACGGTGAGCAGGCGGTGCAGGTTGAGCAGGCTGGTGAGCAGGTTGCTGACCAGCATCACAAACAAAAAGCCCTTCATGCCGAAGCGCGGCAGCAGCAGCGCGATGAGCACGATGCGGATCACGGAATCCGCCACCGAATAGCGGAAGCTGGACAGCTGCTCGTTGAGGCCCTTCAGCACGCCGTCCACCATGCTTTCCATATACATCAGCGGCGCCAGCGGGCCGAGGATGGCGAGATAAAAGCCGATCTCCTCGCTGTGGTACAGCACCTCGGCAATGGGATACGCGAACACCGTGAAAAGCCCGCCCGCCAGGATGCCCAGCGTCATGGTGATGGTCATGACGCGCTCGGTGAGGCGCTGAAGGTTTTTTGTGGCGCCGCGCACGTGCGTCTCCGCGATCTCGGGCATCAGCAACGTGGACAGGGTGCCCAGCAGCGAGAACGGGAAAAACAGCACAGGCATCGCCATGCCTTTCAGCGCACCGTACTGGGAGAGGGCGGCCTCACGGCTGAGGGTGTACAGCGCCAGGCAGCCGGGCACCATGACGTTTTCCACGGTGCGCAGCACGCTGGTGAGGTATTGGTTGGCGGAGATGGGCGCCAGGATATCCCACAGCTTGCGCCCCAGATGGGACGGCGCCGGGCCCTTTTTCAGCGTCCCCGCGTCCTTGCGGTAGAACAGCACCATCATCGTCCAGCTGGCCGCCTCGCTGATGGTGTTGCCCGCCACCACTGCGGCACAGGATGCTTCCACGCCCGTGACCTGGGTCAGCAGCACCATCACAAAGCTGATACGGATGATCTGCTCGAACACCTGGGCCCTGGCGTTGGGCTCCACCTTGCGCCTTGCGAGGAAATAACCCCGCAGCACCGCGGACATGGCCATAAACGGCAGGCTGGGAGCCAGGATGCGCAGCGGCTGAGCGGCGCGCAGATCTTTCAGCCAAAGCTCGGCCGCCAGCGGCGCGCCCAGCCACAGCACCACCGACGCCAGGGCACCCAGCCCCACGCTGAGCAGCAGCACGCGCCCCATGGCGCCTCGCACCCGCCGCTCGTCCCCAGCGGCCATCAAATCGGCGCAGACGCGGGTGGCAGCGATGGACAGGCCCGCCGTCGCCAGCGTGATCGCCATGGAATAGACCGTGGTGATCAGCTGGTAAACGCCCATGCCCTCCGCGCCGATGCGCCCGGCGATATAGACGCGAAAGAACATGCCTGCCGCGCGCAAAAGCAAACTGGTCCCGGTGAGGATCGCCGCATTCTTGAAATAGGTCCGCCGCTGCATGCCGCCACCCCCTTCTGGTGATAGATATGGAAAAAGGGGTGGGAATATGCAAACAGGCCCCGGCAAAACCATCGTTCTGCCGGGGCCTGTTTATTCTAAAGGAAGATCACGCCTCCGCCAGCTGCAGCACCGTGCGGTGGAACGTCTCCATGAGGCTGCAGTATTTGTCGAACATCACCACCGTGTACGCCTCACGGGTGCTGGGCGGCGTCAGCGTCAGCGGGAACATATGGCGCAGGATGATGTCCCGCTCCGTATCCGTCAGCTGGAAGCGCCGCTCCGCGTTCATCAGAGCCTTGCGCGGGTGCTCGAACCCATGCAGGCGCTCGCCTCTTTGCGGGCGGTACACGTGCCAATCATACAAAAACAGATCGTGCAGCAAGCCGCCGCGGGCCGCCGCGCGGGCGTCCCAGCCGTGGTCCTTGCAATAGCGGTAGCTGAGGTACGACACGTTGATGCTGTGGCGCAGGCAGGATGTCTCGCCGTGCTGGATATAGGTGTCCATGCTGCGCACTTCCTCGCTGGCCAGCAAATCTTCCACCAGTGCCAGATACGCTTCGTCCCGCGGCACCGCCACGGAATACAGGCGCTTGCCCGTCATCTCGATCATAACCCGGCCTCCTTGGTGCCCTGCAGCGGCAGGGCGGCTTTTTCCTGCGCCTTGCGGATGGCCCGGCGCACACTGAGGGCAAAATCGATGCCGTAGGCGCACACCAGCACAAACGCCAGGCCCACGCCCAAAGAGGGCGGGATCAGCAGCGCCAAGCCCACCACCCAGCGGTGCAGGCAGACGAACAGCAGCAGGGCGATCAAGCCCCAGCCCAGCGTGCTCTCCAAACACAGGATGCCCTTGTAGTTGAACTTTTTATTCGTGTAATCCCACCACAAATTGCCGAACAGCCGCAGCATCAGCCGCGCGGTGAGATATTCAAACGCCGTGGCCAGCACAGCCCCGACGCAGTACAGCAAAAGATAGTTCCCGGAGAACGGGCGCAGCAGCGCAAAGCCCAGCATTGCGCCGAAGCCGTAGATGATGCAGAATGGCAGCCGGGTGAAGCCGCGGTTTTCCCAGACGCCTTTTTCGCGCCGGATGACGATGCACTCCATCACCCACCCCAAAAAGCTGTACAGGAAAAATGCGTTTACGAGCACATAAGGCTCTACCGGCCGTGTGAAAAACCATGCCGCCACGTTTGACTCCCCTTCCTTTAACATTTCCAGTATACTGTATCCTGCGGCAAAACTCAACTGGTACCTGCCGCCGCTTTGGTTGACAAGGCCGCTTTTCCAGGCCTATAATGAAAAAACAAAAGCATTACGGGCCTTTGGCCCGATCGTAGGAGGATCGTTTTTATGAGTGACTGCACACACAACTGCGAAAGCTGCGGGCAAAGCTGCGCGTCCCGCCAAAGCGAGCAGACCGATTTTCATGAGGCGCCGCACCAGCTGAGCAGCATCAAAAAGGTGATCGGCGTCGTTTCCGGCAAGGGCGGCGTTGGCAAAAGCATGACCAGCGCCATGCTGGCCGTGCTGCTGAACCGCCGCGGCTACCACACTGCCGTGCTGGACGCGGATATCACCGGCCCGTCCATCCCCAAGCTGTTCGGCCTGCACGAGCGCGCCACCGCCGATGACATCGGCCTGTACCCGGTCAAGACCCGCACGGGCATCGACGTGATGAGCGTCAACCTGCTGCTGGAGCACGAGAGCGACCCCGTGGTCTGGCGCGGCCCCGTCATCGCCGGCGCGGTGAAGCAGTTCTGGCAGGAAGTCATCTGGAAGGACGTCGACTTCATGTTTGTGGACATGCCTCCGGGAACGGGCGACGTGCCGCTGACCGTCTTTCAGACGCTGCCCGTGGACGGCATCCTCGTGGTGGCCAGCCCGCAGGAACTGGTGAGCCTGATCGTGGAGAAGGCCGTCAAAATGGCGAACATGATGAACATCCCCGTGCTGGGCGTGGTGGAGAACATGAGCTATGCGGTGTGCCCGGACTGCGGCAAAAAGATCTATGTCTTCGGCGAGAGCCACGTGGACGAGACCGCCGCGCAGTACGGGCTGCCGGTGCTGGCGAAGCTGCCCATCGACCCAGAGCTGGCCCGCCAGGCGGATTTGGGCATTATCGAGTCGTTTACCGTCGAAAATCTTGACAGCGCGGCGGACGTGGTGGAAAATCTAAGCAAATAAGGCGCTCTTTCGCGTTTTTTGGAGGAATCGGAATGAAAAAATTACTGGAAGAATTCAAAGCGTTCGCCCTCAAGGGCAATGTGCTCGACATGGCCGTCGGTGTTGTCGTTGGCGGTGCGTTCACCGCATTGGTCAACAGCGTTGTCGCGGATGTCTTGACGCCGCTGATCGGCCTTGTCACGCCCAGCATGGACTTTTCCGAATGGCATCTCGGGCCTATTATGATCGGCAATTTTATCAATGCCATTATTTCTTTCCTGATTTTGGCTCTGTGCGTTTTCGCCATTGTCAAAGCCATGAATGCTATGATGCACAAAAAAGAGGAAGCGCCCGCCCCGGCGCCGGATCCCGAACCCTCCAAAGAAGAGTTGCTGCTCACCGAGATCCGCGATCTGCTGAAAGCGCAGCAGAAATGACCCTTCTGCCTGTATAACGAGCTACCTCGCCCGCACACTTCATGTGCGGGCGTTTTTTTCTTGACAATTTTCCAAACGTTTGTTATGCTCTTATTAGTAACTAGTTACGTATTTGGAGGGAACAACAATGATCTCCGTACTGATCGAAAAATTT
>CATXYA010000150.1 GCA_958403605.1 uncultured Oscillospiraceae bacterium | reverse complement strand
CGGCTCACATAACCTCAAAATAGCCTGTAACACAACTTTTTAAGGGCAGGCGCACCGCGCCTGCCCTTTTCACAGATCCCTTGCCGCCCCGCATTCCCATTGGCATCGCTTCAAATCGACGTGCTGCTCATCCTTCAACGGCACGCCCTCCCCGCGCAGCAAACCGCTTTGCTCCGGCCAGCACGGGGCCAGCCGCCCCGCATGGTCAACGACGCGGTGACAGGGATAATCGCCGTATGCCTCCGACCTGCTCAGCACCCTGCCCACCAGCCGTGCGTTTTTCTCCCTGCCGATCAGCCGGGCGATCTGTCCGTAGGTGGCGACCTTTCCCTCCGGGATCTCCTCGATGGCCGCGAGGATCTGATCGATCAGTTTTTCCTGCAAGTTATACATCATCTCCGTCCTTGCTTTATCCCTGGTATTGGTGCGCAAAGGGAACAACACCATTGAAATATGATAGCACGGGCGCGGGATTTTCGCAATGCGGCGCGGCACCACGCGGCAAGCCTGGCGGGGCGCTGTCCCCGGCTTTTCACCGCTTGCCTCTTGACTTTTAGCGTCTCTGTACCGCACAATATAAAGATAAAGGAAACAAACGAATGATCGTTCCAAAATGTTCAAAAAAATCCTATGGGGAGGGTTGGAGCCGCGGCTCGACTGCAATGAAAAAAGAAAACGAAAAATATCTTAAATGGGGGATCACTGGGGTGGCGGTCCTGGTCATCAGCCTGCTGTGCTTCTTTCTGCTCTTCCGGCTTCCGGCGCTGTTCGCCGCGCTTCGTTCCGTCCTGAATATTTTGGCGCCGTTTTTCTACGGCGCGGTGATCGCCTACATTTTGGCCCCTTTGTGCAACCGGCTGGAAGAGGGGCTGCAAGCGGCGCTGCCCAAAAACAAACGGCTGGTGCGCGGCTTGGCGATCTTCCTTTCCCTGGCCTTTGCCCTGCTGCTGGTGGCGGCGCTGTTCACCTTGGTGCTTCCCAAGGTGTGGGTGAGCATCATCGGCATTTTAAGTGCGCTGCCGGGGCAATTGGACGCCGCCCTCGAGTGGTTCGAGCATCTGCTGCGCAATCAGCCCGAGCTGCAGACCTGGTGGAGCAGCTTTTCCAATGAAGCCGTTTTAAAGATGGAGGAGTGGGTCAAAACAGACTTCCTGCCCACGGCTCAAACGCTTTTGGGCGGGCTGGGCGTCCAGGTAGTCGGATTTTTGGGCGTCCTCAAAAACCTGTTTTTGGGCATTTTGATCTCCGCTTATCTCCTGGCCAGCCGGAAGCGGTTTGCGAGGCAGGCCAAAATGCTGCTTTGCGGCATTTTTCCCCGGCGCTGGGCCGACCAGATCGAAGAAGAGGCCCGCTATGCGGACAAAATGTTCAACGGCTTCCTCATGGGGAAGCTTTTGGATTCGGCCATCATCGGCATCATCTGCTTTGTGGTGACAAGCCTTCTGCGGTTTGATTCGGCGGCCTTCATCAGCGTGGTGGTGGGCGTCACCAACATCATCCCCTTCTTCGGGCCCTTCATCGGCGCCATCCCCTGCGCGCTGCTGCTGCTGCTGGAAAACCCAGTGCACTGCCTGATCTTCATTCTCTTCATCATCATTCTGCAGCAGGCCGACGGCAACTTCATCGGCCCCAAGATCTTGGGCAATACCACGGGCCTGAGGAGCTTTGGGGTGCTGTTCTCCATTTTGCTGTTCGGCGGCCTTTGGGGCGTCACGGGCATGATCATCGGCGTGCCGCTGTTTGCCGTGCTCTACGATATCGCCCGCCGCCTGACCCGCTGGGGCCTGCGGCGGCATGGCCGGGACGAACTGGTGCCCCGGGACGGCGCGCCGCCAGCAGCCAGTCATGGCCGCGACGTTTAAGCTCCCCAAGACGCAGCCTGAAATAGCTTTTTCACGCCGCGCTTCTTTCGCCTGATCCGTTCATATATCGATCCAGATATTCTTCCACCTTCGCCATATATGCGGCATACAGCCGATCGTCATTCTGCAGCCCGTGGCCGGAGTGGGGCAGCACGATATATTCGTGGGGCACGCCGTTTTCCGTCAAGGCCTTGTCGAGGCGAACCGAGGCTTCATAGGGCTGGAACTTGTCGTATTGACCGTACGCCATCACGGTGGGCACGGTGTTTTCATCCACCCACAGAAGCGGCGAGATGTCTTTGACAAGCGCATCATATTCTGCCGTTCCGAACATTTTGGGCTTGATCTCTCTGCCGGCCATTACGCTGAACATTGCGGCGGCAGCCTCCTTATTTTGGTCAAAGCCATAACACTTCCAGTCCTGCGGGTAGAAGGAGGAAGGCCCAACGCCTTCAAACACCATTTTGACAGGGACAGGAGCCTCTGCCGCATCACGATAGGCGTAGATCAGTGCAAGGCACCCGCCCGCTGAGCCACCCGCCACGGCCATACGGTCGATGGCATAGCCGCGTTTTCTTGCTTCCTCCACCACAAACGGCATACTTGCCTCGATCTCCTCAGATTGCGAGTAAATGTTCGCCTCGGGATGGGCGTCGTCACGCAGGGTATAGTTGATCCCTGCCGCCACATAACCCTTGGAACAAAGCCATTGCAGCATTTCCCGATCGTCCGCTTTATCTCCTGTGGTAAATCCGCCCGCGTGGAGATAACCCACCAGGCCGTAGGTGCCCTTTGCGCGGTCGGCAGGAAGATACAGATCAAATCGATGGGCCGGCTTTTCGCCATAGGAAAGGTCTGTATAAACGGTGCCCACCACATCGCCCCACTGTACCGAATATTGCTTCATTGCCGGCGAGGTATCGCTCAGCTTGATCACCACGGAAATAACGAAGGTGACGATAAAGATCCCAATACACAGAAAAACGAAAGCACCTGTTTTCATGCCCTTCTTTGCGTCTTCCCTCATAGGAAATTCCCTCCGAACAGCGTTCCGCCGAGCATTAAATTCAAAACGGCACGAACGGCGAACCTTCCGAGCACAAAGGCAATGGTCATGACGACCAGTACAATGACCGCCCGTTTCCCTGTAAGTGACATTTTCTTTCCCCCTGATCCTTTTGTTTGGGATTGACATTCGGTTTGGATACGTTATAATGATGATACGTTTGGATTGCCGATATAATTGTATCATCGAGATTTGCAATGTCAATAAGAGGGGTAAAAATGAGACAAACACGAAAAAATGTATCACCGATGAGCAACGAAGGGCGCAACGCCTATGTGATAGAACATCTCACGGCTGCGATGCTGTCCTTGCTGGAGGAAAAGCCGCTGGAGGATATCTCCATCAGCGAGCTGGTGGACACGGCGGGCGTTGGCAGAGCCTCCTTTTACCGCAATTTTGAATATAAGGAAGACATTTTGAAACGCTGTTTGGACGAAAAAATGCGCGAGTGGGGCGCGGTGTTGCATGAGAACAGCTGTGCACCTTTGAGCGAGCAAATACGCATCATGATCTCTCATTTTGAAAAGCACCGCTCCTTTTATCAGCTTTTGAATGAAAGAGGGCTCATCTATCTTCTGAAAGATGTCATCATCGGCATTTGGGGGCCGAAGCCCGAATATGAAAAGGCGCAGGCGTACGCCGCGGCCTTCGTTGCCTATACGCTGTACGGCTGGATCGACGTATGGTTTCAGCGGGGGATGGTGGAATCCGCCGATGAAATTGCCGAATTGTTTCAGGCGCAGGGGCTGTAGTGTTCCTCATATCCCTCTGTTATACTTCCCCTGGCGCTTAAGGAGGAGACGAAATCATGAAAATGCCTGCGGCGATCGACAGCGCCTTATTTGCCCCCTGCGGCATGAACTGCATGGTCTGTTATCAGCACTGTTATGTGAAAAAGCCCTGTACCGGGTGCCTGCCGGGCGACGAGGGCAAGCCGGCGCATTGCCGCAAGTGTAAGATAAAAGACTGTGTGCTGGAAAAGAACTTGACCTATTGTTTTGAGTGCTGCTCTTTTCCCTGCAAGCTGATCAAAAACTTAGAAAAAAGTTACAATCAGCGTTACAATGCAAGCCTTGTGCAAAACAGCCTTTTTGTGAAAGAGCATGGCCTTGCCGCCTTGATGGAGCAGCAGCTTAAAAAATACACCTGTCCCCGCTGCGGCGGGGTGATCTCCCTTCACGACAGAGCGTGCAGTGAGTGTCAAGCTGCGATGAAATAAAGAGGACAAGCAAAACCCCGCCCTGCTGAATTTGTCATTTAGCAGGGCGGGGTCGCTTGTCTTTTCGTGATAATTCCCTTGGCGTATTGGACAGGCACGGATCGTACCGATCCGGTGCCAAGGGCCATACAGGTGGGCAAAAAGCTTGTATTCCTGCGGGTCTTTTTTAAAAAGGAAGCTGCGCAGTCCGACAAATCTGATTTTATCTCTTCTGTTCAATTTGGGCAATCGAATGTACGATTTCTGAAAACTCCTCGGATCGTGATTCCAACAGTCCGTGGGTCATATTTTCCATGAGAAACAATTGCTTATGAGGGGCCTCGATCTGGTCAAAATACGCCTGTGCCAATAAATAATTCGTCTGGTAATCCCTGTCTCCGTTGATGTTATAAAAAGGCATGTCATATTTGGTCCTGCCCTTCAGAGAAAAGGACTTGAACGCCTCTGACAGGAAGAAATCGAGATAGACGCTCATATCCCTCTGAAAGTAGCCGACCCAATCTGCAATAGAATAATTGGGATTGAACAGTACGGCTGCTGCCAAATTGTAATCTGCGCCGCTTTCCATCATGCTGTATCCATACTTTTCCATCAGTTTGTTTCTTGCCGTGATATGTTCCATCGAAATGCGGTCTGGGGTCAGCTGCTCTACCCATTTCAAGGACTCCTCATCATCGCCGGCCCAACCCAGTGCCGCCTGCTTAAAAGCCGCTTCGTTTTCATCGTTGTCTACAAGCTGCCCTGTCCCAATAAAGCATTCATAGTATTGAGGATATTCCAAAACAAGGTTTGCTCCAAAAATGGAACCCCATGAATGGCCTAAAAGCGTGATCTTCTCTCGATTTAGATGTTCCAGGAGGAACTCTGTCAGCTCTTTGCCGTCCTCCATCAGCAATTCTCTGGTAAGCACTGTTTGGTTTTGACTTTTATCATAGCTTTTGCCGCAGTTCCTTTGATCCCAAGTCACAACGGTATAGGCATCTGCCCACTTTCTCGTGATCACATAGTCAAATTCGCTGGTGGAAGACCCTGGGCCTCCATGCAGATACAATAAAACCGGGTTATCGACGTCCTCCCCGTATATGTTGATCCATTGTTCTGTACCATTGATCCTTACATATAAGGATTCATTGATCCCGCCTTGTGGCGTCGCACTGTTGATCCCTTTGCCAACGGCCCTGATAATCAATAGCACCGCAATCAGGGCAAGAACGATGATTGGTATCATGATCCATGCTTTTCGTGTCTTTCTTTTCAATGTCTGGCCCTCGCTAAATCATATTTTATCGCTCCCA
>CATXYA010000149.1 GCA_958403605.1 uncultured Oscillospiraceae bacterium | reverse complement strand
ACCAAGTACAAAGAAATTGTATCGCCGACCACCCATCCGTTTTGAAGCATCAAATAGTTGGAAACAAGACAGACTGTTTCCCCGGCCGTATATTCTTCGGGTGTGATATCGCGCCCTTTTAAAATGGAAGCTGTCTGTTGGTGAAATTCCATCACAAGGTGCGTGGCGTCGGTGGGGACGGCAAAGATCAGATGCTGGCAGCACTCCATTTGTTCGGCCAGCGCCATCCACCGCTTCCCCTCGTCCGTTTCATAAAAATGATCCGTGACGACGCTATATTCCTTGACGGGGAATTGAGAGGCCACGGCAGCGCCGTTGGCATCGCATCGCGTAGAAAGCGGACAATAGAAGGGGACCAATTCTTCATAGGCCTGATAGTCTGCATGCATCATGGGCATTTCCATGAGCCCGAAAATGTAGGTGGTATCGGCATCCATCATTTCCGGAGACTCATTATAATGGTCACAAAAATAGAAGGTCTTATTCGACCCGACATTTCCAAACAGTACATTGCCGATCTCCATTTGCACCGGATGGTCCGGGACACAGTCTTCTACCGGCCGCGCTTCCAAAATGAAAATGGGGGTGAGGCCGTCACCATTGGCGGCAAAATCCGGATGAGAAGCAAAGTAAGTGGGAAAACGGGTCGGCGGATACAGGTAATCAACACCGTCCAACTGCAAAGAGGAAAGCGGGATCACCTCATCGTACTGAGGAGAATCGTAATAAATGTATTTCTTTAGTGCCGCGTCCCACTGCGGAACCATTTCGATGGTGTTGGGCACCTGCTCCAATGTACCAATGGTGGTAAACTGCTGTTCCATTTGAGCCAGGCTGGTGTAGTTGATACTGAGAAGCGTCACCCCTACGCAGGCAAAAAGAACAGATAGGCACAGCAACAGGGCCAGCAAGGCCGTTTTCACGGGCGTGCGCAGAAGCTGTTTCAGGCTGTTTTTGATCGCCATGTCCCTTCCTCCTTTTTTCGGCAGACAGGCGCTTTAGGGCGCTGCCCGCAGCACGCCGTCTTCCATGTGGTAGACGGTATCGGCCTTGGCCGCTACCTCGGGGTCGTGGGTGATGAGGATGGTGGTGCGCTCGCTGTCATGGGTGAGGCGGCATAATAGCTCCACAATGGCCTCGCTGTTGGCGGTGTCCAGGTTGCCCGTGGGCTCGTCCGCCAGCAGAATTTTGCCGCCGGCCGCCAGGGCGCGGGCAATGGCCACGCGCTGCTGCTCGCCGCCGCTCATCATCTTGGGGTACTGCTTCAAAATGCGCTCCGGCAGGCCCATCTGCGCCAGCAGCTCCATGGCCCGCTGGCGCGCCTCGGCGGCGGGCCGCTTTTGCAGCTGCAGCGGATAGAGCACGTTTTCCAGCGCCGTCAGCAGGGGAAAGAGGTTGAAATCCTGGTAGATCACCGAGGCCGTCTGCAGGCGGTAGCGGTCTCGATCCAGCGTTTTAAGGGACGTTCCCTCGGCCAAGATGTCCCCGGCGGTGGGCAGGTCCAGCCCCGCCATCAGGGACAGCAGTGTGGTTTTTCCGCTGCCGGAGCGCCCGACGATGGCGTACACCTTCCCGGCCTCAAAGCAGGCGGTGGCATCCTTCAGCGCCTCCACCTTCTGGTATTTCCCCTGGTAGGTATAGCCGACGGAGCGCAGCTCCAATACGGGTGCGGTCATGGCAAATCCCCTCCTTTTCCGAGTATGTCAATCTTTTTGCTTGAGCGCCTGCATCAGGTTCAGGCGGCCCAGCATGCCCACGGTGATGGCCGTTCCGGCCATGTAACACACAAAAACAGCCAAACAGATGAGGCCCACCGCGCCCGCGGACAGGTCTTTGAGCATCAGCGCGGCCAAGGCGCCCAGCAGGCACCCGGCAAGGCACAGCAGGGCAAATTCCCACAGCAGCGTGCCCAGGCACTGGCGCTTGTGCGCCCCCAGGGAGCGCATGGTGAGGAATTCGCCGCGGCGGCTTTGCACCAGCAGCGTGGAGGACACAAAGCCGATGAGCACCGCCACCACGGCCAGCAGCGGCACCGCGGCCCGGTAGAGTGCCCGGCTGGACAGCAGCTGCCCGGCGGTCTGGATGAACATTTTGTCGTTGACCATCAGTGCCCGCCCTGCGCGGTCAAAGGGCTGCTGCTGATTGACGTTGCGCATGCCCAGCTCGTGCATTTGGGCCTTGAACTCGTTCAGCGCCAGCGGGTCGTTGACCGTGAAGCGGAAGGAATCGGCATTAAAGGAAAACTCTGTGCCCGCATACAGTGAGGCGTTCCAGCTGATAGGCGTCAGCAGATCGGGATAAGCGGTGAGGTCGCTGCCGGAGCTGCGGAAGGAGCCTAAAATACGCAGCGTTTTGACGCACAGCTGGCGCGGATCGCCCACCGAAGGGTTTTCCGCTTGATAGCCTTGATTGCAGATGACAAGCTCCACCGAGTCCCCCACGGCCAAATGTTTATATTGCAAAAATTTTTCACTGGCCAGGCACCCGTCGTCTCCCGCCCAAAAGGCGTCCAGGTCCGCACCCGGGGCAAAGGAAAAAGCGGCGGGGTCCAACAGAGGAAAGGCGGAAAAGCTGTTGATGCCGGTGATCTTGACGTCATACAGGGGCTTTTCCCGCTCCGGCCCTACGTAGGCCGGGTTCTGCGCCGTGTAGACCGGGCCGGCCACAAAGGGACAGTTCAGCAGGCCGTCCAGCTTTTCCTGCGGGATCTCCAGCCCCACGGTCTGGCTACCGTTCAAATTGGTGACCTCCGCCGTCACGGGGATGGTG
Source organism: uncultured Oscillospiraceae bacterium (assembly GCA_958403605.1). Lineage (GTDB taxonomy): Bacteria > Bacillota > Clostridia > Oscillospirales > Ruminococcaceae > Ruthenibacterium. The sequence continues at coordinate 2,756 of CATXYA010000149.1, read as the reverse complement.
TCGGCCAGCTTGTCCAGCTGGTGCTCCACCGAGGCCAGCATTTGGAGGTACAGCAGAAAAAACACCGTCAGCGCCAGGGCGATCAGCACCGTCAAACAGCTTTTCAGGGGCCGCCGCCGCACGCTGCGCAGCGCAGAAACCAGTTGGAACATACCATTCACCATCCCTCCGCAAAATAGAGTAATATCAGTATTATTATACGAATAAAGCCACGGGCAAAAATATTGACAAATTAGACAAAGTAACAGTGACTTTTTTGGAGGGAACCAGTGGCGATAGTAGTGGAATCGGCACAACGCAAACAAAAACGCCCCGGTCCAAAGACCGGGGCGTTGGCGCGGACGGAAACCGTCTGCGCCACGATTGGTGACCCGCCGGAGATTCGAACTCCGGACACCCTGCTTAAAAGGCAGGTGCTCTGCCGACTGAGCTAGCGGGTCACGACTTTTCAGGCGCTCAATTATTATAACAAGGTGCAAAAGCCCTGTCAATACCCTTTTTTCGGGGGAAGCGGCAGTTTTGGCGCATTATCACAGAATCTTGTGGGTTTTTGCCGAACAGGGCCCCACCGCTTGCTGTGCGCCGGTGTAAAAAATAATGGCAGAGGCTTTACATTTCAGGGGGATTTCAGTATAGTATACATGTATAACCACGCGTTATCCATGAATACTGAGATTAGGAGATCATCGCATGAAAAAGTTTCTGTCCGTTCTGCTCGTCCTGTCCCTGACGGCGGTGCTGTTCGCCTCCTGCGGGGACAAGCCCGCGCCTTCTTCCTCCAGCACGCCCGCGGCCTCTTCTGAGAGCACGCCCGCCGAGCCGGTGGAAAAGCCCTACAACGCCCGCGTGCTGACGGGCCTGGAGAAAACGGCCGACTACCCGGACGACCAGCGCTTTGCGGCGTTCATGGTCAACAATATTTCCAACAATGCCACCCAGAACGCCCGGCCCCAGGCGGGCCTGTCCGACGCGGACATGCTGGTGGAAGTCAAGGTGGAGGGCGGCATCACCCGCTTCATGGCCCTGTATGAGGACTACACCAAGATCCCCAAGATCATGCCCATCCGCTCGGCGCGCGACCAGTTTTTCCAATTGATCCTGCCGTTCCATCCGCTGTACGTCCACATCGGCGAAAGCGTGGTGCAGACCGAGTACAAAAACAACTACGATTACAGCGATTTCGACGTGAACCTGGACAACCTGTCCAGCGGCTTTCCGCGGGACCAGCAGCGCCGTAATACTGGCGTTGCCATCGAGCACACCGCCTATGTGGACGAGGAGACGCTGCAGAAGGCTCTCACCCAGTTCGGCACTGACACGTCCATCCACTACAACAGCACCTTCTTCGATTTTGTGCGCTATGACGAGCCCGCCCGCGAGCTGACCGGCGGCGACGCGGTGAAGATCGACGTCATCCACTCCGACAACTACCGCACCTACTTCGATTGGGACGCCGCCGCGGGCAAATACCTGATGAGCCAGTACAGCCTGCGGGAGCGCGCCATCAGCCCCTCCGTGGACGCCAACAACAACGAGCAGCTGTCCTTTGACAACGTGCTGGTGCTGTTCACCGACATCCACACCTACACCGGCCACGAGGCCAAAGACCTGCAGGAAGTGGTGTACAACTTCGGCGGCGTGGGCTACTATTTCAACGGCGGTAAGGCCGAGCAGGTGCGCTGGATGAAGGGCACGCCCGACAACGTGCTGCGCATCGTGGACACCGAGGGCTACGAGACCAACGTGAAGATCAACCCGGGTAAGACCTACCTTGCCATCGTCGATCTGGACGAGGCGGAGAACTTCCAGTTCTACCGCACCACCGAGACGGCCCAGGCCGACAGCGTCGTGCCCAATGAATCGGCGGCGAACGCGGGCGACGAATGAGTTCTTTAGCATCCTGCAAAAAGGAGATGAGGCGTGTGAAACGGGCATTTTCCCTGGCGCTGGCCCTGGTGCTGGCCCTGAGCCTGGCCGCCTGCGGCGAGCAAAATTCCTCCAGCACCGCCCGGTTGGACCCGTCCTCCACTGCGTCCTCCTCCCAGGCGGGAAACGGCGAGGGCATCGTGCAGTCGGACGCGCCCGCGCCCACCTATAACCTGATCACCGGCCAGCCGCTGGCGGAGGGCGTGGAGCCCGGCCAGCGCCCGGTGGCCATCATGATCAACAATTTGAAGGCCGCGCTGCCTCAGCGGGGCATCGGCTCGGCGGACGCCATCTTCGAGATGGTCACCGAGGGCGGCATCACTCGTTTCCTGGCCGTCTTTGCCGACCGCAACGCCATCCCCCAGGTGGGGCCGGTGCGCTCGGCGCGGGACCAGCATCTGCAGTTCGCGCTGCCGCTGAACGCCATTTTCGTGCACATCGGCTCCAGCGTCTATGCGGCTAACCTCATCAGCGAATATTCGTACCAGGACATCGACGGCATGTATTTGGGCAGCTCCTCCTTCGTCTTTGACGAGATCCGCAACAAAAACGCCCATTACGCCCAGGAGCACTGCTGGTACACCGACAGCGGCCTCATCGCCGCGGGCATTGAAAAGACCGGCATCGTGCCCGGCGGGGCCAATACGCCGCTGTTCCATTTCGCCGAGGCTGCGGCGGCGCCCACCGAGGGCGACGCGCCGGACATCTCGTTCCGCTTTTCGTCCTACAGCCCCGTGCGCCTCACCTATGACGCGGCCTCGGGCGCGTATTTGAAACAGGCCTACGACGCGCCCCAGATCGACGAGAGCACAGGCGCACAGCTGGCGTTT
>CATXYA010000148.1 GCA_958403605.1 uncultured Oscillospiraceae bacterium | reverse complement strand
GGCCATGTGGGCCATCCCTGGCCCACGGCCATGGAGATCAATTGTTTTTTATTGCGTAGCAATGCGGAGCAATAAAAAAGCTTATCTTGATGGCCGCACCCCAGGCCCGGTAGGGAACGGCGTTCCCTACCGCGGGAGCTTCTCTTTTTTTGCGTGCCGTTTGCAGCGCGCCCTTCTTTTTTCGCTGAAATGTGTGCGCCGCGGCGTCACACCTTGGCCGCTGTGGGGTTGTACACGCCCACGGCCTCCCGCTTGGCGCCCATGACGTCCGCCTCGGTGAAGCGCATCCATTTGACGCCCCGGCGGCTTTGGTAGGCAAAGGCCAGGTGCAAAGCGCCGTCGGCGGCCTGCAGCAGCGTGGGGTATTCGTACTGGCGGTTGTTGGTGCTGTTCTCGGGGCCGACGAAGCCCTCGCCCAGCTCCATGTGGCGCACCAGCGGCCAGGTATGGCCGCCGTCCTCGGACAGGGCCACGGCCACCGGGCAGCGCAGGCCGGGCCACGCGGCTACGCCGGGCTGCGGGGCGGGCGTGCGGGTGGGATTGTAGGCGATGGCGATGCGCCCGCTTTGCAGCTTGACGGCGCTGATGCTGGAATTGTTGTTGGGCAGGCAGGTGGGCACAGGCGCGCTCCAGCTGTCGCCGTTGTCCGTGGACTCGCTGCGGTAGATGTTGTCCGCCGCGCGGCTGCGCAGGAAGGCCGCCAGATGGCCCGGCGCCAGCTCCACCACATTGGCGTGCACGCGGCCATGGCTGTCGGGCATCTCCACCTGGCGCCAGGTGGCGCCCCTGTCGTCCGAGAGCTGGAAGACCGTGGGGTCGCCCGCGAGGCCGGAGGCGCTGTCGCTGCACAACCAGTTGGCGAAGATCCAGCGTCCGCCCGTCAGCACCTGGATGGGCTGGCGGCAGAAGCTGCCCTCGCGGCCAAACAGCACGTCCGGCTCACCCCAGGTGCGGCCCCCGTCCGTACTTTTCTGGCGGCGGATGACGGAGGTGTACTGCATGTTGTCCTTGCCGGGCACGCGGTCCAGCTGGGCGGTATAGACGGCCCACACCGCGCCGTCCGGCGCCAAAAACAGCGAGGGGTTCTGCTCGCTGCGGTGCGCGTCGTGAGAGACCTGCACCGGCGCCTCCCAGCGGGCGGCCCCGTGGGGCAGGCGGGCACACACGATGCTGACGTCGGCACTGCCCTCATAGCTGCCTGCAAACCAGGCGCACAGCAGATCGCCGCCGGGCAATTCCAGCAGCGCGGGCGCGTGGGCGGTGGCCCAGGCGCCGGGGGGCAGCATGGCCTCCACGGTGCCCATGGCGCCATTGCGGTAAATGGTGCCGTCCGGCGTCAGGCCGGGCAAGCAGGGATATTCCATCATTCATTCTCCTTCCCTGGGGCCGCCGCGGTGGGCGGCCATCGTCGCGGCGTACTGGATGGCGTTGAGCAGGCTGAGCTCGTTGGACGTGCCCTTGCCCGCCTGGTCGAAGCCCGTGCCGTGATCCACCGAGGTGCGGATGATGGGCAGCCCCAACGTGATGTTGACGCCCTCCACCGCCTGCCAGGCCTGGCGCTCCCGGTCATAGACAAAGCCCACGGTCTTGAGGGGGATATGCCCCTGGTCGTGGTACATGGCCACCACGATATCATACCACCCGCCCAGGGCCTTGGGGAACAGGCTGTCCGGCGGCACGGGGCCGTCCACGCACAGGCCCTCCGCGCGGGCGGCCTCGATGGCGGGGATGATCTCGTCCAGCTCCTCGCGGCCAAACAGGCCGTTTTCCCCCGCGTGGGGGTTGAGGCCCGCCACGGCGATGCGCGGCCGCGGGATGCCGAAGCTTTTGCAGGCGTCGGCCGCGATGTGGATGACATCCAGCACGCGCTGCTTTTTCACGCGGTCGCACGCCTCCCGCAGGGCGCAGTGGGTGGAGACATGCACCACCCGCAGGTCATGATGGGCCAGCAGCATGGTGTATTTTTCCGTGTGGGTGTAATGGGCGTAGATCTCGGTGTGGCCGTCGAAGTGCAGGCCCTCGGGCGCCAGCGCCAGGTTGAGGGCTTCCTTGTTAAGGGCGTTGGTGCAGGTGGCGTCCACCTGGCCCGCCAGCGCCAGCTCGATGACCTTGCGCACGCAGGCAAAGGCCGCGCGCCCGCACATGGCCGACACCTTGCCGTAGGCGAACTGCGCCGGGTCGATGAGGTCCAGATGATAGACATCGATGACGCCCGGCACAAACGCCGCCTCGGCCACGTCCGCAATGCGGCGGATGACTGTTTCCGGGCGCCCCAGCAGCGCCGCGGCCCGTTCCAGCACGGCGGCGTCCCCGATGACGAGCGGGCGGCATTGGGCGTACACCTCCGGGTGGCACAGCGCCTGCACGCACAGCTCCGGCCCGTTGCCCGCGGGGTCGCCCATGGTGATGCCCACGATGGGCAGCTTTTTCTCCATGTTCTCCATGGGTCAGTGCATCCCCTTTTCCGCGTTTTCGCGCAGCACCTGCCGCAGCGCGGCAATGCCCTCCTCCGGCACTTGGTTGAACGGCGCGCGGCACTTGCCCACATCGTGCCCCAGCAGCGCCACGGCGGTCTTGACGATGGTGTTGGGGTTGCCGTACTGGAAGCAGGCGCGGAAGGAGGCGATGCTGTCCTGGTATTCCCGGGCCTTCTCCAAGTCGCCCGCCATGTAGCAATCGTAAATAGAGGCCATGGTGTGGGGGTACACGTTGGCGCACCCCGCCACGCCGCCCTGCCCGCCGTGCTGCAGGCATTTCAAAATGAGGCCGTCGTTGCCCGAAAGCACGGCGAAGCCCCTGTCCCGTGTGCCGTCCAGATAGGCCTGCATGTTGTCCCAGTTGCCGGAGGAATCCTTGGCGCCCACGATGTTGTCCAGCTGCGACAGGCGCGCCACCGTTTCCGGGGCCAGGGCGTTGCCCGTGCGCGCCGGGATGTTGTACAGCACAATGGGGATATCCACCGCGGCGGCCACGGCCTTGTAGTGGTCGTACAGCTCCTGCTGGCTGGCCGCGGCAAAGCTGGGCGTGATGATGCTCAGCACATCCGCGCCCACGTCCTTCGCCATGCGGGACTGGGCGATGGTCTCCCGCGTGGAGATGCAGCCCGTGCCCGCGTACACCGGCACGCGGCCGTTCACCTGTTCGACGACAGTCTCCAAAATCTGCTGTTTTTCCCTGCCGTCCAGAATATAGCCCTCGCCGTTGGTGCCGAAGCAGAACAGCGCGTGCACGCCGTTTTCGATCTGCCGGTCCACCTGGCGGCGCAGCTCGGGGAAATTGATGCTCTCATCCGCGTGCATGGGGGTGATGATGGGCGGGATGATGCCCTTGATCTCGATATTTTTCATGGGGTAGCTCCTTCCCTGTTACAAGATCTGCCGGTACAGCGCCCGGGCGTCGTCCGCCGTCACGGGGCGGGGATTGTTGTTTAAGAGGCGCGTCACCTGCAGACCTGCCGCCACCAGCGTCTCCAAATCTTCAGCGGGCACGCCGAAAGCCGTCAGGCTGGTGGGGATGTCCAGATGCGCCACGATCTCTTCCAAGCGGCGCAGCAGCGCCTCCGCTTTTTCGGCGGTGGAAAGGTCCGCGCCGCCAAGCCGGCAGCGGTCATAGGCGGCGGCCAGGCGCGCCTGGCAGGCGGGCGCGTTGAAGCGCAGCACCGGCACCAGCAGCATGGCGTTGGACACGCCGTGGGCGATGTGGTATTTGCCGCCCAGCGGGTAGCTGAGGGCGTGCACCGCCGTGGTGCCGCTGGCCGTGATGGCCACGCCGGCGTAAAAACTGGCCAGCTGCATGGCGCTTTTGGCCGCCAGGGCCGCGGGGTCGTCACAGGCGGGCACGATGTTGTTGAGGATCATGTCCAGCGCCTGCAGGGCAAAGGTGTCGCTGATGGGATTGGCCTTGTTGGAGGTGTAGCACTCGATGGCGTGGCACAGCGCGTCCACGCCCGTGGCCGCCGCAAGCTTGCGCGGCAGGCTGCGGATCATGGCCGGGTCCAGCAGCACGTAATCGGCGATCATGGCGTCGTTGACGATGCCCACCTTCACCTCCTGCTCCGGCACGGCCACGATGGCGTTGGGCGTGGCCTCGCTGCCTGTGCCCGCCGTGGTGGGCACCAGCACCGTGGGGCAGCATTTCTGCGCCAGGGCGGGCTGTGCCAGCAGCTCCTTCACGCCGTAGGCGTCCGTGAGCAGGATGCTGGCCAATTTGGCCGTGTCCAGCACGCTGCCGCCAAAATCAGCTCCGGGCGCAGCGCCTTGCAAGCGTCGATGACCTGCTGGGCCTGGGTATAGGTGGGCTCGGGGGGCAGGTCATCCAACACGGTGTACGCGGAGCCCTGGGCCTCTAATAATTCCAAGGGCCGGGCCAGCAGGCCCGCGCCCACGATGCCCTTGTCGGCAAACACGGCCACGCGCTTTGCGCCCTCCGCGGCCAGCAGCTGGGGCAGCTGCTCCAGCGCGCCCGCGCCGCTCCACACGGCGCGAGGCATTTTTAAATGACTGATCGGTTCCATTGTCGTCCTTTCCGGGGCCGGCGTCAAGCCGCCGGCCCCCTGCGAAGTTCCGCGCGCCCGTTTTCCCTTACATGGGGAAGAAGAGGACACAGCAGCCCGCGGTGGCCAGCACCTGCAGCGCGTACAGCGGCAGGGTGAATTTCCAGAAATCGATGAGCTTGTACTTGCCCATGCCCAGCACCATGGCGGGCAGGCCGTCGATGGGCATGATCCAGTTGATCCAGGCGGCGGTGACGCAGGCCACGGCCACGGCGGTGGGATTCAGCCCCATGCTGACACAGGCCGCGATACCGATGGGCGCGAAGATGAACAGCGAGCCGAAGCTGGCGCCGGTGAAGGTGGCGCACAGGCTGGTGAGCAGCGTGAACACCAATACGATGAGGAAGGGGCTGACATTGGTGCCCAGCGCGCCGGCCACGGCCTCGCCCACCATGGCGGTGAAGCCGGAGTTTGCCAACGCGCCCGCCACGCCGATGACGCCCGCCATCATGAGGATCAGCGGCGAGGCGATGTTTTCACGCACTTCCTTGAAGTTGAGCACGCCCAGCACGAACAGCACCGCGGCGGCAACGCCGGGGATGGCGTATCCGGCCTCGCCCAGCTTGTCCAGGAACATCATGCACACAACGACGGCGGCAAAGACCCCGTACACCGTGACCTCTTTCCACTTGGGCAGCGCGGGGGCCGCGGCGCCCTGCTTTTCCTCGATGGCCTCACCGGCATCGGCAATGGGGTGGTCCGGCAAAAAGCGGTAGCCGATGATGGCCCAGACGAGGAACACGATGGAGCTGATGAGCTTGATGCCGGAGTATACCAGCATGGGCACCGCCGTGCCCGTGACGCCCGAGCTCTCCAGCAGCGAGGCCACCAGGCCCACATAGAACGCCATGTTCACCGGGGCGATGGGGTTGTAGGTGGCGAAGCCCAGGGGCATGAAGATCTTGGAGATGGGCAGGTTTTTGTTGTACGGGATGGTGGATACCAGGCTGAGCACCAGCACGTAGTAGCCCGTGCCGCTCATGACGCTGGCGCCCAGCATCACCACCAACAGCAGCAGCACGTAGTTGCGGTAGCCGCCCTTGCTGGCCAT
>CATXYA010000147.1 GCA_958403605.1 uncultured Oscillospiraceae bacterium | reverse complement strand
ACTCGCACACGCCCAGCCAGGTCTCCTGGATAAACAGCCAGGCCTCGCCCGGCAGCGCCTTCAGGGTCTCCCATAAGCCGGTAAAGAACTCCAGCAGCGGGATGATGATAACGGTGTTGAACCACTCGCACACGCCCAGCCAGGTCTCCTGGATAAACAGCCAGGCCTCGCCCGGCAGTGCCTTCAAGGTCTCCCACAGTCCGGCAAAGAAGTCCAGCAGTGGCGTAATGACATTGTTCAAGAACCAATCCGCCACTAGGGTGAAGACAGCCACAATGTTGTCCCATAGCGCCTGTGCTCCCTCCACGATGCCAGCCCACATCACGTCCCACTTGCTCAGTACCTGGCCGGTCTCCCAGTCCACTTCGTTTACGTGGTCGCCAGCTTGCAGCTTCGCTTCGTTCACGACATTGTCATGCAGGTCTTGCGCCTGCTTGATCGATTCATTCTTCTGCCGCGTGGCCTCGGCGATGATCTCGTCCGCTGCGGCGGCACTTTCGGCGGTGCCGTCCGCCCGCAGCAGCTCTGCAATGGCCATCTGGTCGTTATAGCGGGAGAGGGCGTCCTCGATGGTGGCGTCGCGGGCTTTGGCGCTTTCCGCCACGATGTCCGCGGCCTGCAGCGCCGAGATCTCGCTGCTGGACTCCTGCATCCGCTGCAGGATCAGCTGCTGTTCCTCTGCGCTGCCGCTCAGTGTCTCCACGGCGGTGGTGCGCATATTGCTTTGGATCTGGCCGATCTCGTCGGCCTCTTCCTGCGTCAGCGCGCGGCCCTCGGCGGACGCCAGGGAAAGGATCTCGTTGATCCGTGCCGATTGCTCTTCCACGGTCTGGCGCTTAGAATCATAGGCTTCCTGGGCGCGGGCGATGACCGCCTGCTTTTCCTCCTCCGTCAGCACATCCGTGTTGGCGAACATCTCCGAAAGCTTGGTCCCCACCTCGTTCTTTTGCTCTTCCAGCTTGGTGACGATTTGGGTCTTCATGTCGTCATATTGGCTGACGAGGTTGTTTTTCATCTCCTCGGTGACCGTTTGGCCGCTCCAGGCGATTTGCTTCAGGCTTTTCTCCGCCGCGTCGGAAAGCTCCAGATACGGCCCCACGGCCTGGCGCGTCGCCTCCGACATGCCCTCCAGAACGTCCGGCGCTTCGATAGCCTTCTCGCTGAAGTGCTCAATGATCGCACTTACAGCAACGATTGCTGCGGCGATGCCCGCCATAACAGCGACCAAGACGAGGCTTTCCACATTGAGGCTCCCGAAAGCTTTTGCAATGGAGCCAACAAAACTTTGGGTTTTAGAAGCGATTTCACCGATATCTTCCACCCCAAAGGCGGTTTTCAGCAGCCCTAGGGCTCCCGAGCCGACTTTGGACGCCACCGCCACGCCGCCAATGGCAGTCGCCAGGGGCGTCAGGGCTTTCAGCAGTCCGGTGATGCTGTCCTGGTGCTGTTCGATCCAGCCGCCCAGACGGTCCAGCACACCGGCCAAGCCCTCCAGGGCCTTCACGATCAGGCCGCCCGTCCACTTGGCAAGGGGCTCCAGGAAAGTGTCCCAAAACCATTCCCAAACGGGTTTCAACGCATTGATGACGGCGTTCACGACCTTCAGCGCCCCGGCCAGCAGATCCAAAAAGGCGGGCAGCAGCTTGCCGATGCTCCACGCCGCCAGCGGCACCAGCACCTTTTCCCACAGCCACAATAGGCCCTCGCCCACATGGATGGCAAACGGCGCCAGGGCTTCCCACAGCCCGTGCAGGCTTTTGTTGATCGTTTCCCAGTGGATGGAGGCCAGCCCGTTCGTGATGGCGTTGATGAACCGGGGCAGCCCCGTGCCCAAAGTCCAGTTCCCCACCGGCACCAGAAAGGTCTGGTAAAAATCCACCAGACCTTCCCAGGCAAACTTGCCCAGGCGCTCCAGCTCGGCCTGCAGTCCCGCAAACGCATTTTTCAGCGGGCCGAGCTTGGCCAGGATGCCGTCGGCGAAATTGGCGACGCCGTCGTCGATGGCGACCTCTTCCAAAACGAGCCCACCGCCGCCGCTGCTGCCGCCTCCCCCGCCGCCGGACCCTCCGGAGCCGCCGGAGGGCTTGCTGGCCTCTGGCTGCTGAAGCACGTTCAGCTCATCCAGGCCCAGCGTGTTGGTGGCCTTGTCCAGCTCTTCCACATCCTGGGCGGCGCTTTTGGCCGCCTGCCCGGCGCCGCCCACGCTGCCGCCGTAGCTTTTGGCGGCCTGCGTGGCCCGCATGTACGTGCTTTTGCCGCTCAGCCGCGCCACAAACATCGCCACCGCATTGGCGGCGGTGATGGCGGCGTTACAAATGGCGGTGAAAATGGGGGCCAGCGCCTCCACCGCCGGCGCCGCGATCGTCCCCAGCGTGTTTTTCAGCAGTTCGATGCTGCTTTTGACGCCCTCCACCGAGGCCGACAGCTGTGGGCTGGCCGCCACCACGTTGTTCAGGCCCTCTTTCATGCCGTTGAAAGCGATGGTGCCCAACTGCTTTACCTTTTCCATCGGCTTTTTCAGCCGTTCTTTCAAACCCTCAAAGGATTGGGTCGCACCCTCCTTCATTTTCTCCAGCGGCCCCTTGAAGTGCTCCGCCAGGCTGTCGAAAACGCGGGAGGCCGCTTCTTTGACGGTTGCAAAAGGCCCGCTCAGCGATTGGATCACACTGTGGAGCGATTGGAACCCTTTTTTGGCCCCTTCGATGATATTTGTCAGAGAGGGCAAGAAGCTGGTCACCTCTTGGACGAGGCTCGGATCGTTCTGGAAGCTCCCCGCACCCGCATGCTGCGGCAAGGCCAGCTGCTGGGGCGCGGCGCCCAAAGCCAGCGGCTGCGGCGCCGCGCCCCAGTACAGCTGCTGCGCCTGCCCCAACAGGGCGTATTGCGCGGCTTGCTGCGCCAAGGCCGTGTTGACGACCATGATCTCTTGCGCCATTCCGCCGAAGCCGGCCTGCTGGCCTTGCGCGGCGGCATTGGCCCCCAATTGGGCGTTCAGCTGCGCCAGTAAGTCCCGCTGGACAAGCACCTCGCTGTTTTGCAGGCTCCAGCGGTCCATCAACTGTTGGCAGCGCGCGTTCAGCTGCTGGTAAGCGGCGTCCTGCGCCAAAAGCGCGTCCAAAGCCGCTTCCTGGTCGACGCCTTCCTCCTCCGGCATGGTTTCCCGTGCCTGGTCGCGCATGCGCTGCATCTGTTCCTGGACCGCGCTGCCTTCCAACACCGTGCGCTTCAGGTCCGCCTCGGCGATCATCAGCGCCTGTGCCACACTGTCCCGCACGGCTTCGGCGCCGGCTTGGGTGGCCTGGGTGGTCTGCTTTGCCGCGGCGCTGGCCTGGGCCGCCTGTTTTTGCAGCGTGTCCATGACCACGCAGGCGGCAATGGCCTGCTCGACCGCGGCCTTCGCGGTCTGCATCATGTTTTGCTGGGTCGCGACGGCTTGGCTCTCCAGCGTGTTCAACGCCGCGCCGGTGGCTTCGGACATTTTTTGGACGCTGGCGCATACTTGCGCCGCGGCTTGGGTCAGGGTCTGCTGCATCGTGGCCGTCAGGGAATTCAGCTCCTGCATGGCGCGCTTGGCCGCCCGGGTGACCTCTTGTTCTACCTTTTGTGCAGTTTTTGCCAAAGGATCCGCCTCCTTCTGTGGAAATAGAAAATAGTGGGATGGAATACAAATTTATCGTAAAGACGGGCATGTCCCGTTCTTTAGCGCAGCAAAAAGCCCGCCGTCCCTCTGGAATCTTCCCTGCGCGTATGATAAGATAGGCTCAAAAGGAGGCGCTGTGATGTTTTGTACAAATTGTGGCACGAAGTTTGAGGGCAATTTTTGTCCAACGTGCGGCACGCCTGCCGCTGGGGCAGCCCCCACGACGGCTGCGGCCTCCGTGGCCCAGGCGCGAAATTCATCGCCGCAGGAAGAGGAGCAGCTGACCGACGATTGGCCTGCGGGCCTGACGGAGGAAGGCATGCAGGAGCTTTATAAATTCTATCGAAAATCAGAGAATGCCTTTGCTTGCTACTTGGCTGCAAATTTTAGTTTAGCTCCTGAGCATGCGACCGCTATCGCCAGAAAATATATAGCGACGCACCCGCTACCATCAGCCCTTGCCTGGCTAAAAGTAAAGGACACCCCGACGGCGCTTTCACGGCCTTATTTTCCCACGGAAGTGGATAATGCGCATTTCCGTGGCGAGCGCTCCAGGCAGGAGATCGCCCAGGAGCGGCAAGCGGCGGAACAGGCGGCGGAGCACGCGCGCATCGAAGAAAACAAGCGCAGCGGCATCCCCATGTGCCCGCGGTGTAAGTCCACCGCCATCCAGACGAGGGACGGCCGGACGTTCAGCCTCAGTGAAGCCATGATCGGGCAGGCGCTGTTCGGCGAAAGCGGCGCCGTCATGGGCGTCGGCGCAGGCAACCGGAACAAGATCGAGATGGTCTGCCTCAACTGCGGCCGCCATTGGACGCTGAAACTCAAATGATGCCGCTGGTATCACAAAATCAGTAAAAAGGAGGCGCGCGATGATCTGTCCAAAATGCGGTACCGAATTCGACAGCAAGTTCTGCCCCAACTGCGGCGCCCCGGCGCCTGTGCCCGCGCCCGCCCCGGTGATCGAGCATTGTCCGGATTGCGGTGCGCCTTTGCAAGACGGCGTCTGCCCCCAGTGCGGCCAGCCATCTGCCGCGGCCAGTGCTGCGTTGCCGTCCGCCGCGCCCTTCTATGTAAAAAAGTGGATGCCTTGGCTGGCGCTGCTGCTGGCCTTGCTGGGATATCTCGCGTTCCGGGGCATCACCAGCGCCGCCCCGCTCACGGCGGCGGCCAAAAGTACCTGGGACGTCTTTTACCTTTTCCTGGCCATCGTGGCCTGTACCTGGCTGTTCCGCAAAGCGCGGCAGCCGGAAAAGCGCGATCCCTGGCAGCGGTGGGCCATCGTCGCTGTCTGCGGCGCGGTGGCGGTCAGCCTTCTGGCGGGGGCGCTGACCAGAGGGGAAGAGGGCGAGACGCTCGGGTTTCTGCTGGTGCTCTTTATCCCGCTTCTTTATACGCAGCTGCGCAAGCGGTTTGACCCTTCCTATGGCACGGACATTCCCTGTTTCTGGCGGCGTTGGCGCCAAAACCGGAAGAAGCGGTCGGCGGAAAAGGAGCAGGCGCGGCAGCTGGCGGAGCAAAAGCGCATCGCCTATAACCGCGCCCACGGCATCCGCATGTGCCCGCGCTGCCATTCCACGGACATTGTGTGCCTTGGCCACAGCAGCCACTGGGAAGTGATCCGCCTCCATGGCCGCCAAGGATATACAAAGGGCTCGATCCGTGTGCAGGACCCTGAAAAACGCTGGCGCTGCCGCGGCTGCCGTTACCGCTGGACGGCGTGAAGAAGGCGCGCAGGCTGGTTTTTCAGCCATGTGGGCCGCCCCCCGGCCCACGGCTATGGAGATAATTTGTTTCAGTACACGTCAGCAATAAAAAATAGCCGTGGACGTTCGTCCTGTGCGCTGACGCGCACCAATGCTCACAAGTTCGCATTTACGGCATTTTTTGTTACTTGCGCAATAAAAAAACCATCGGGCCATATGCAGGGCCAGATGGTTTTTATCTTGATGAGAACGCAACTTTTTGTGATAATGAAAAAAGGCACCACCATACATGGTAGGCGGCCGCCCCCTTTGCGAGGG
>CATXYA010000146.1 GCA_958403605.1 uncultured Oscillospiraceae bacterium | reverse complement strand
GGCCGCCGCCCCGCCCCTGACGGCGACGAAGCCTCCGCCTTGCGGGCCTGGGCGTGTCCGCAACGCTGCCGCCGGGAAGCAACATCTTACAGGAAAGGAGTGGCACGATGTATCCCAAGAGAGACCGGCCCGGTAAAAAGGGGCTGACGGCGGTCAAGGTGGCGCCCTATATCTTCATCGCGCCCGCTGTCGCTTACTTTTTGTGTATGAGCATCCTCCCGATGCTGATGGCGCTGCCCATCAGCCTTACGGATTGGTCGGCTTTGACCCCTGACCGCAATTTCGTGGGGCTGGAAAATTACCGGACACTTTTTCAGGACCGTGAATTCTGGCGCAGCTGCGCCACCATGTTCCAGTTTTTTCTTTATATCCCCTTGGTCATGCTGCTGGGCATGGGCGCGGCGCTGCTGCTGAACGCCGGTGTGAAGGGCATGAAGTTTTTCCGGGTGCTCTTTTACTCCCCGGTCATCACCTCCACCGTGGCGGCGGCCATTCTGTTTGAATGGTTTTACCAGCCGTCCTTCGGGCTGTTCAACAGTCTGCTGCGGGCAGTAGGGCTGCCGCCCTCCACGTGGCTGAACGATCCCCGGACGGCGTTCCTCGCCATCCTCATTTTCATGCTGTGGAAAGATTTCGGCGTGAATATGCTCATCTATCTGGCAGGGCTGCAGGATATTCCCCAGGACGTGCGGGAGGCCGCGGCCATCGACGGGGCGGGCGGCTTTGCGAAGTTCTGGAAGATCACATTTCCCCTGCTGCGGCCCGCTCACACCTATCTGCTCATCACCAACGTCATCCGCGTGTTCATGATTTTTCAGGAGACTTACGTGCTGCGCGGCACCAACACGGAGACGCTGGCGGTGAAAACGGTGGTGAACTACATCTATGAAGAGGGGTTCCAATTTTACCGCATGGGCTATGCCAGCGCCATGTCCTTTGTGTTGTTCCTCATTGTCATGGCGGTCACCCTGGTACAGTATCGCGGCATGAAGCTGGATCTCCGGTAGGAAAGGAGGCGCGCCCCATGAATGCCAAAAGGCGAAGGGCATTGTCAAAAACCTTGATCTACGCCCTGCTCGTTCTCATTGCCGTCATCGTCGGCTACCCGTTTTTGTGGATGCTGCTGTCCTCCTTTAAGGATATCAAGGAGTTTTATCAAATTCCGCCCCAGCTGCTGCCGCAGGTATGGACCGGGGACAACTACGTTGAGATCTTCACCAAGTGGCACTTCGGCACCTATTACAAAAACAGCGTCATCGTCACGGCGGCGCAGCTGGCGGGCAACCTGCTGGTGGTGCTGCTGGCCGGTTACGGCTTTGCCAAATACCGGTTCCGGTTCAAAACGTTTTTCTTTCTGTTGATCCTCTCCTCCACCATGATCCCCTGGGTGGCCACCATCATCCCACTGTTCATCGTGGCCACGAACCTGGGGTGGATCAACACCTACGCCGGCCTCATCATCCCCGGGGCGGCAGACGCCTTCAGCATCTTTCTGGCCCGCAACTTCATCAATGGCATCCCGGACCCGCTCATTGAGGCGGCCCGGATAGATGGCGCGGGCGAAGCGCACATCTTTTTCCGCATCATCCTACCCTCGGTCAAGCCGCTGATCGCCGTCATCACCATCAACAAAATGGTGTCCAGCTGGAACGCGTTCCAATGGCCGCTGCTGGTGGTGAACAGCGACGAGCTGCGCACCATCCCCATCGCCATTGCGAATCTGTCCAGCAGATTCTATGATTCCTATGATCTGAAAATGGCGGCGGCCACGACAGCCATCATCCCGGTGCTGGCGCTGTACGTCGCTTTCCAAAAACATTTTGTCGAGGGCATCACCCTTTCGGGGATCAAATAATGAAAATCGACCATCACGTACACACTTGTTTCTCCGACGGAGAAAACACGGCGGCGCAGGTCATCGACGAGGCGGTGCGCCTGGGGATCACCAGCCTTGCCATCACCGACCATTGCGATCCGTTCGATCCCTCTTGGGCGCATTTGGGCGCCTCTCCCGCCGCCCTGGCCCGGCACTTTGAAGCGATCCGGGCTTATGCCGCTGGCAAGCCCCTCCGGGTAATTTGCGGCGTGGAGACAAGTACCGATCAATATGGGCGTCTGCGGCTGCCGCGGCAGGTGCTGGCGCTGTGCGAGGTGGTCATCACCAGCGTCCATTATCTCGAGGACGCGCCGCCGGTGCGGCGGGGTGTCTACGACAACGATGCCTACTGGCAGGCTTACCGGCAAAAGCTGTTGGCGCAGGCGGCGGGGCCGGGCCATATCCTGGGCCATCCCGAGGGCTACCTTCCCATCGGCCCCATGCTGGCGCCGGGGACCACTTTTGCGGACAGGCTCGCCATCTGCGCCCGGATCAGCCGGCGCTATTTTGACGAGGCGTTCATCGACGCCCTGGGCGACGCGCTGGCGGCAAGCGGAAAGGCCTATGAGCTGCACGACGCCTCCGGGACGCCGAGGGCATGGGTGATCCGCCGTTTGCAGGCCAAAGGGGTGCGTTTTTCCATCGGCAGCGATGCGCACAGCCTGGACCGGCTGGGATGCAATGACCGCGCCCTGCGCCTGGCGGAAAAATGGGGCCTTTCCCTGCTCACCTTCTCACGCGGTCCGGCTGAAAAGAGCGGGAACGCGCAATCATGGGGGCCGCCCTTGACGGGGGCGTCCCAAGGAGACGATTTATGATGGCGGAATATGTCCGGGAGACGGAATATCTTCCACAGCTCTACGCCATGCTGTGTGAAATCGAGGCGCGGGAGGCCATGGCGCTGGAAAAAGCGGCCGGGACGATCTACGCCTCGATGAAACAAGGCGGTATTTTACACGTGTTTGCCACGGGGCATTCCCACATGATCGCCGACGAGCTGTTTTACCGCAGCGGCGGCCTGGCGCCGGTGAATCCCATGCTTTCCGGCGAGATCATGGTATACGAGGGCGCCATGCACAGCACGCTGATCGAACGGCAAAGCGGCGTGGCAAAACGCATCATGGAACAATTTGAGACGCGCGCGGGCGATTGCCTTTTGCTCGCCTCCAATTCCGGGATCAACGTGGCGGCCATCGAGGCGGCCCAATGGGCCAAGGAAAAAGGCCTCACGGTCATTGGGATCACCTCGGTGAAGACCTCCCGGGAGCTTGCGCCGCGCCATCCCGCGGGCCTCAAGCTGTACCAGGTGAGCGACATCGTGATCGACAGCCACGCCCCGGAGGGCGACGGGCTTTTGACGCTGCCCCAAAACGGACAACGCACGGGCGGCGCCTCCACCTTCGGCTGTCTGTTTATCGCCCAGCGCCTGGTGCTGAAGATCGAAAACCATTTTATCGCGGATGGGGAAACGCCGCCGGTGTTCCGCAGCGCCAACATTCCCGGCGGCGACGAGTTCAACCAAGCGATCATCGAGCGGTACAAGAGCCGCATCACGGCGTTGCAGCGGTGAGCGGCATCGACAGGCAGGCGGCAGACGGGAAGGAGCGGTTTTTTTGAACACTTATCTGGTGGCGGACGGCGGCGGCACCAAAACCGAGTTTTTGTGGTTTCAAGAGGATGGCAACGTTTTGGCGTCGGCGCGCACCGCCGGCAGCAACGCCACGTTTATCGCGCCGCCCCAGGCGGCGGAAACGGTGGCCCAGGGCATTCGCGCCTGTTTGGCGGCGGCGCCGCAGCAGCCGCCGCCCAGTGCCGTCCTGCTCTTTATCCCGGGCTTCGCGCCGGCGCTGCCGCTTTTGTGCCGCATGCTGGACCGGCAGGACCCGCAGCTGATGGACGATTTTTGGAATGCCTTTTACGGTGCGCTGGGCGCGCCGTACGGCATCGTAGCGCTGGCGGGCACGGGCTCCTTTGTGGCGGGCCGCACCGGCAGCGGCCCGCTGGTGACCGTTGGCGGCTGGGGACCGCTGTTCGGGGATGATGGCAGCGGCCACCACCTGGGCGTGCTGTGCCTGCGGGCGGTGAGCCGGCTGTACGACGAGGGCCGTCCGGGCGGTGTCTTGACGGAGCTGTTGCTGGCCCACCTGAACATCCAAACCGTACCGGCGCTGCAAACGGCGGCCTACCGGCCCGGCTTTGGCCGGGAACAGGTCGCCCGGCTCTCGTTTCTGGTGGAGGAGGCCGCCCGGCGGGGCGACGGCACGGCGGCGGCGCTGTTTGACGAAGCGGCGGACAGCCTGGCGCTGCAGGTGCAGCGGCTGACGCGGCGCCTTGGGGCCGACGGCCTTCCCGTGAGCGTCACGGGCGGGATGCTGAACGCGGGGCATTGGTTCACGGACGCCTTCCGCCAGGCACTGGAGCGGCGGGCTCCCGGCCTGGTCTTTGCCCCCGCGAAATACAGCCCCTTGGTGGGCGGCGCCCTTTATCTGCTGGCGGAGCAGCGCGGCGCGGACCTGACGGATGGCAGGATCGCCGCCCGGCTGGCGGAGGGCGCGGACCGCCGAACGGAAAATGGAGGAATGAGAACATGTTGATGGATCGATACTTTGACGCCATGCGCGGCGTGTTGACGCTGGTGGAAAATACCCAGCGGACCGCAATCATCGCGGCCGCGGAGCAAATCGCCGCCCGGCTGGCGCAGGGCGCGGCCTGGCATTTACTGGACACTGGCCACATGCTGATGTCGGAGGGCGTGGGCCGCACGGGCGGCTTGATGGCGGTACGCCCCATCAAAATAACCTGCGAGATCGAAAACCCGGTGCGCTACCGCCCGGGCGCCGCCAGCGGAGCGGTGGGCTATGACGGCATCCCAGGCTTTGCCGATTATGTCATCGGCCGCTCCAACATCGTGGCCGGGGACATCGTGATGCTGGGCTCCGTCTCCGGGTACAACTACTTCCCCGTGGACCTGGCCCTAAAAACGCGGGCCATGGGCTGTCTGACGGTGGCGCTCACCTCCGTGGCGTATTCCCGCGAGCTCACCAGCAAGCATCCCAGCGGCAAACGGCTGTTCGAGGCGTGCGAATATGTGCTGGACAACTGCGCCAATTACGGCGACGCGCTGGTGCCGGTGGAGGCGCTGGGGCGCGTTATCTGCCCGGCCAGCGGCGTGAGCGCGAGCTACCTTTTCTGGGCGCTGCAAAGCACGGTGATCGAGCGGCTGCTGGCTATGGGCAAGGCCCCCGGCGTGTATCTTTCCAATCATCTGCCGGATGCGGCGGAACAAAACGAGCGCGCGTTGGAGCAGTATGAAGCGCTGGGCTATTGAACGCCGGCTCCGCATCTTGCGGCCGAAAAGGAGAGGATGAATTTTATGGAGATCGGGACCACCAGTTTCCGCGCTGTGTTCGACACGCAGGTAAACAATTTTATCAGTCTGCGCAATTTGCAAAGCGGGGATGAATACGTCAAATGTACGCCCCGCTTTCCGCTTCTCAGCATTTTTGTCTGGGAGAACGGCGCCAAGCGGGAGCTGCTGCCGGAAGACGGCGCCGTGTGCGGCGGCGGGACGGAAATGCGCATTGAATATCCCTCTTTTGGCGGCCGGGCGGTCAAGGCCACGGTGCACATGCGCGCCCAGGGGCAGACCTTGCTGTTGCACGCTTTCATTGAAAACCACACGGACGCCGATCTCGTGGAAATACTGATGCCGCGGCTGAACGGCATCGTTTTGGGCGCTACCCATACCGATGACGTGCTTTTATACCCTCACCACGCGGGAGAGCGCAGC
>CATXYA010000145.1 GCA_958403605.1 uncultured Oscillospiraceae bacterium | reverse complement strand
CCTCTGTGAGGCCGCAAACCGCACGCAGCGGTTTCGCCGCAGGCGAAATGGAGGCATATGCCGACAAGCTGCTCCGCAGGGCCCTCCTTGTTTAGCGTGGGGGTGCAGGGGGCCTCGCGATGCCCCCTGCGCCTCTTTGCTTCTTTCTCAGCATTGAGAAAGAAGCACTTCCCACGATGCTGCGACAGCAGCGAGCAGCAAACGAGTGACCCTCTACCGATTTTGCGGAAGGCTTTTACCCCTCCGCCGTCAGCTCTGCCGCCGTCTCCTGCAGGGCCCGGCAGACGGTCTCGCATTCGCCGTCCGTCAGATTCAGCGGGCTGAGGTAAACCGCATGGGAAAGCTTGTCCGTGCCGATGAAGATGCCCCGGCGGCGCATGGCCGCCGCCACGTCTTCCGGCGTGTGGGGCGCGGCGATGCGGGCGAAGGCGCGGGGATAGCTCTGCCCCACCGAGCCGTGCTCCACCCGGTACGGCACATAGAGGGGACACGCCTCCATGGCCGCCAGCAGGCGGTCCACCCGTGCCGAGAGGCGCGCCGCCTCGGCCGCGTGGTCCAGCGCCAGGTAATTCTCCACGGCCACGCACAGGCCGATCATGCTTTCACGGGAGGCCTTGGCGCTGCGGCAGACGCCGTGGGCCGGGGCGCCGAAGCGGCGGCAATCGGCCAGATAGCGCCGCTTGCCCACGATGAGGCCGCTGGTCTGGGGACCGCAGAGGGTCTTGCCGCCGCTGAACACCACCATATCGCCGCCCGCCTGGGTGAAGCGCCACAGGTTTTCCACCGGCGGCAGCTGGGCCGCCGCGTCCACAATGACGGGCACGCCCTTTTCGTGGGCGAGGGCCGCCACCTCCGCCAACGGCAGGGCGCCGCGCTCGTAAATGGAGGCGGGGCAGTAAAACACCGCCGCCGTGCGGGCGGTGATGCTGGCGCTGAGATCGAAGGGCAGCACCTCGTCGGCGTCGCCCACGATGCGCAGCACCGCCCCCGCGGCCTCCAGCGCCTTGTCATAACAATTGTGCTGGCTGTGCAGCACCACGATCTCGTTGGGACGGCCGCCCGTGTCCGGCAGGCACTTATACGCATAGTCGTCCCCCCCGGCCAGGCACACGGCGGCGCACAGCTGCACGGCCCCGGCGGCGCTGTTGGCAAGATAGGCGTCCTCGTTGTTTGTCAGCCGCGCCAGGCGCGCGCCCAGCTTTTCTTGTAATTCCGGCAGGTCCACAAAGCAGCGGGAGATCTGGTCCATGGCCGCCTTGGTGTTTTCCGCCATGCGGCTGGCGCCGTACAGGGTGATGGTGTCGTGGGCATTGATATACCGGGTGATGCCGTACTCCTGCAAATAGTCCCGCATAAAACCACTTCCTTTAATAATAGGTGGGGAAAAAGCTGTGCATCAGGCTTTCCAGCACGCCCGCCGTGGCGATGGTGGCCGCTGCGGGCACCAAGGGATGCTGTGTCCAGCCCGCCGCCAGCGCGTCCCGCACGGCGGCGATCTGCCAGCAGAAGCCCTGGGGCAGCACAAATTCCTCGTGATAGTGCTGTGTCAGCGTCTCCCCTTCATACAACAGCGCATCATTGGCCAGGAAGAAGCGCGGAAGCTCGATGCGGCCCTTGTCGCCCTGGACGGTCATCTGCACCGGGGCGTCGCAGACGAGGCCCGTGCGCAGCGTCGCCAGCACGCCGTCCGGGTAGCGCAGCGCCACAGCCGCCGCCGCGTCGGCTCCCGGCTGGTACTCCGCGGCAAAGCCCGTCCAGGCCAGCGGGTCCGCCCCGGCGTAATAGGAGGCCATCTCCACGGTGTAAACGCCCAGATCAAAGGTGGAACCGCCCGCCAGCGCCGGGTCCACCAGGCGCGGCTTGACGGTGGCGGGGTCCACGGCAAAGGAATAAATGGCGTCGATGAAGCGCACCTTGCCGATACGCCCCGCCGCGATCCACTGTCTGGCCTGCCGGCTGCCGGGCAGAAAGCGGGGCCACATGCCCTCCATGAGGAAGAGGCCGCGAGCCTCCGCCTCCTGGAACAGCGCCTCGGCGTCCGCCTTGCGCGTGGCCATGGGCTTCTCACACAATACAGGCTTGCCCGCGCGCAGCGCCGCCATACATGTTTCAAAGTGGGCGGTGTGGGGCGTCGCCACGTAGACAAGGTCCACCCCGCCGCTCTCGGCCATGGCCGTCACGCCCTCATATACCTGGGGGATGCCGTTTTCCGCGGCGAAGCGGCGTCCCTTCTCCGCGCTGCGGGAGGACACCGCCGCCGCGCACACACCGGGCGTGAGGCCGCAGGCCGCGGCGAATTTGGCAGCGATGAGCCCCGTGCCCACGATGCCCACGCGCAGCGCGCTCATGCTCCGGCCTCGCCGGCGGGGCCGAAGGCCAGCGCGGCCTCGGGCTCGGCCATGCCGTAGCTCTGCCCCAGGTACCCCCGGGGCAGCGGCGGCTGGCGTTCAAAGGTGGACTGCATCTCATAGAAGCGGTGGGTCTCGCTGCTCTCCAGAATGCCCGTCAGCAGCTCCAGCGCATGGTAGACCAGCTCCTTATGGGTGCGGGGCGTGCGGCCCTGGCGCAGGGCCCAGGCCATCTCCGCCACGCCCAGGCCCCGGTCATCGCCGTCATAGGCATGGGTGTGGGGCAGCACGTAGGGCTCCGTTTGGCCCTTGGCCAGCACCTTCACCGCGCCGCCGAAGAAGTTGGGGTCCGGCAGCATGAGGATGCCCTCGGTGCCGTACAGCACCACCTGGGGCTTTTCGCAGCGGATGCTGGCAGAGTTGAAGTGCAGGCTGCCCACGGCGCCGCCGGCAAACTGCACCGTGCCCGCCAGCAGCGTCTCCGCCGTGAGGGTGTAGGGCTCGCCGAAATGGCCCTTGGAGGTGAAATAGTGCGTGCGCCGGGGCTGGAAGGTAGCGGCCATGCCGCACACGGCGGTGGCCGGGCCCAGCAGATTCAGCAACGCGGTGGCGTAATAGACGCCCACGTCGATGCCGATGCCGCCGCCCTTGTTGGCGGTGTACGGGAATTTTTCGGCCAGCAGGCCCGCGTCCCGCTGCAGCGTGGCGGCGCAGGACGTCACTGTGCCGATGAGGCCGCTGTCCACGGCCCAGCGCGCCGTCTGCACCGCCGCGCCCAAAAACGTATCCGGCGCCGCGCACAGCAGCAGGCCCTTTTCGTCCGCCAGGCGCACCAGCGCCGCGGCCTCGTCCCGCTCCACGGCCAGCACCTTTTCCGTGTACACGTGCTTGCCGTGCGCCAGCAGCGTCTTGATGACGCTGTAGTGGGCGGCGGGGGTGGTGAGGTTGACCACCAGCTCAATGGAGCTGTCCGCCAAAATCTCCTCCATGGTCAGCGCGGGGATGCCGTAGCGCTGGGCGGTGCGCGCCGCCAGCTCGGTGTTGAGGTCGCAGCAGCCCGCCACCTCCAGGATGGAGAACCGCTGGGTCATATTTTCAAAGTAGATGCCGCTGATGGCGCCGCAGCCGATGACGGCCACGCGCACAGGCTGATGTTTCTGCATGCCATGCCTCCTAAAGATGGGGCGGCGGCGCGGTGTGCGCCGCCGCCCGGCGGATATTCTTCTGTCGCGCCGCGCAGGCGCCGGGGCTTTTTGGAGACCTTGCCCGTCAGCCGTCACTCCACGGCGTTGGCCGCGATGACGCGGGAATACCAGTGCCCGCTCTCCTTGACAATGCGCTGCTGGGTGGCGAAATCCACAAAGACGATGCCGAAGCGGCTGGAATAGCCGAAGCCCCACTCAAAGTTGTCGTACAGGGACCACAGGAAGTAGCCCTTCACCGGCGCGCCTGCCTCGATGGCGCTGTGCATGGCCAGGAGGTGGCGGCGCAGGTAATCCCGCCGGGGGCCGTCGTCCACCGTGCCGTCCAGCGTCACCACGTCGTGGTAAGAGGCGCCGTTTTCCGTGACGTAGAGGTTCTCCACGCCGTACTCGTTCTTCAGGCGCAGCAGCATGTCGGCAAAGCCGTGCTCGGTCACGGGCCAATCCCGGTCCGTGACGGGCAGGTTTTTCGGGTTTTCGATGGTGAAGCCCAAGGGCCATTTGCTCTCGTCGGCCCTCACGTAGAAATCGTTGTAATAGTTGAGGCCCACAAAGTCCAGCTTTTGGCTGATGAGGGCCAGGTCCTCGGGGCGGAATTCCGGCAGCACCACGCCTTTTTCCCGGTACAGCGCCACCATGTCGGCGGGGTAGCTGCCCTTGAGGATGGGATCGGCGAACCAGCGGTTCAAATAGCCGTCGGCCCGGCGGGCGGCGGCCCTGTCGGCCTCGCTGTCCGAGAAGGGCAGGCGGCCCATCATGTTGAGCGTGATGCCGATCTCGCCCGCGCGCTTGCTCTCGCGGAAGTGGCGCACCACCAGCCCGTGGCCCACGTACATGTGGTAGGCCACGCGCACCGCGGTGGAAAAATCGTGCAGGCCCGGAGCCTGGCGGCCCTCGGAATTGCCCAAAAACGCCGCGCAGTACGGCTCGTTGAGGGTGATCCAGTGCTTGACGCGGTCCCCCAGCTTGTCGAACAGCACCTTGCTGTAGGCGAGGAAATATCCCGGCATGTCGGGGTTGGCCCAGCCGCCGATGTCCTGCAGCGCCTGGGGCAGGTCCCAATGATACAGGGTGACGTAAGGCTCGATGCCCGCCGCCAGCAGCACATCCACCAGGTCGGAATAAAATTGCAGGCCCTTCTGGTTCACCTCGCCGCGCCCGGTGGGCAGCACGCGGGGCCAGGCCACCGAGAAGCGGTACGCCTTTAAGCCCATGCGCTTCATCAGGGCCACGTCCTCTTGGTAGCGGTGATAATGGTCGCAGGCCACGTCGCCGGTGTCGCCGCCCAGCACGTTGCCGGGCACGGCGCAGTAGCGGTCCCAAATGGATTCGCCGCGCCCGTCCTCCCGGGCCGCGCCCTCGATCTGGTACGAGGCGGTGGCGCTGCCCCACACAAAGCCCTGGGGGAACTGTTTTATTTCCATGGTCGCCTCTCCTTTCACTCCGGCTTTTTTTCGTCGCGTTCCAGCAGCTCCACCACGAATTTCAGCGTGTCGGCGGCGTCCAGGAACGCATAGCGCCCGTCGCCGCGGCGGTATTCGCCCTTTTGCAGCAGGTGCATGCCCCAGTCCTCGCACAGCTCGATGCGCTTTTGCATGCCCTTGACGTTGAACGCCAGATGGTGCAGGCCCTCGCCGTGCTCCTCCAAATATTCCCGCCAGGCGCTGGGCGCCTCGTTGGGCTGGATCAGCTCCATCTGCAGGTCGCCGAAATAGAAAAAGGTCATTTGGCACTGGGCCTCGGGCGCGGGCCGGCCGCGGTATTCGGTCTTGGTGACGGCATACTCGCCGCTGTTCACCGTGGGCGGCACCGGCACGTCAAAGAACCGAGCGAACTCCTGTTTGGTCTTTTCGATGTCCTTCACCAAAAAGCCGATCTGGGCCAGGCGGACATCTTCCAGCGGACAACTCATAAATAAGATCCTTTCCTTGGTCGAATTTTTCCGGGCGGAGGGGAGCACGCGGGCGCCCCTTCCGCCATCCGGTGGGCGGTGAGAATGGGCAGGCTTGTTGGCGCCCCCTCATCCGTCAGCCGCTTTGCGGCTGACACCTTCCCCCACCGGGGGAAGGCAATTGTTTTTCCTTGCTTTCGCGGAAAAACAACGTAGCTTTACGCTTATGTAAAAAT